>JAKANU010000049.1 GCA_021812315.1 Pseudomonadota bacterium | reverse complement strand
CCGGGATCGTTTGGAGCGCATCGTCGCTGGCGCCGGCACTCAACTGTTGCGCGAGAAAGCCATAACGTGCTGCCAGCCGCTGGCGCACCGCAGTACTCCAGCGTGGGTTCAGCGCGCCCGCCGGGGTGAATACGGCCGCGTCATCGCGCGCAAAGGGCTTGCCCACATGCCTGGCAGCAAGTGCCAGCGCGTCTTGCGCCATCAGGCGAAAGGTTGTGAGCTTGCCGCCGGTGAGCGTGATCAGACCCGATTCGTCGAGCACCACGTGCTCGCGCGGTGCCTTGGACGACACCTTGGCCCCGTCATCGACCACCGGGCGCACGCCCGCGAAGCAGGCACTGATGTCATCAGTGCCTATTCGAGCGTCGGGAAACTGGTCGTTGACGACTTCGAGCAAATAGTCCACTTCGGCTGACGTGATGCTGGCTTCGTGCTCGAGTGTGTCGTGGTGATCCAGATCGGTGGTGCCGATCAAGGTTGCGCCCTCCCAGGGGTAGAAAAACACCGGGCGGCCATCACGCGGGTGCATCAGGCTGATTGATTGCGCCACCGGCAAACGCCAGAATGGCACCAGCAGGTGGCTGCCGCGCAGCGGGCGCAGCATCGGCTTGCCATTGACGCCGGCGCGCAGTTGATCAGCCCAGGCACCGGTGGCGTTGACTACCGATCTGGCGCGCAGCGTGAAGGTCTGGCTGCCGGCTTCGTCTCGCACACTCAGCCCGCAGACCTGGCCGCCATGCTGATCGAGGGCCAGCGCAGTCACGTAATTGAGCGCCAGGGTGCCGTCGCGCTGCGCCTCGGCGAGAACGCGCCAGACCAGGCGGGCGTCATCCGTTTTGGCGTCCCGATACACCATGGCTCCGCGTAGGCGCGGCGGCGCCAGGCCCGGCGCCAGTGCCTGCGTTGCAGGCAGATCGGCGTGGAAGTGGTTGCGCTGCCCCGCCATCAGGTCGTAAATCAGCAAACCCAATTGAAACAGCCAGGGTCCCGGTTTGCGTCCGCGGCAATCTGCAAAAAGGAAACTTTGCGCTTCGATCAGCTCGGGAGCTTCGCGCATCAGGCGCTGGCGTTCGCGCACCGAGTGCAAGGTGGTCTTGATGTCGCCCTCCTTGAGGTAGCGAAGTCCGCCGTGCACGAGTTTGGACGATCGGCTGGACGTGCCCCAGGCAAAGTCGCGCTGCTCGATCAACAGCACGCTCCAGCCGCGGCGTGCCGCCTGCTGCGCGACACTGGCGCCGCTGATGCCCCCGCCAATCACCACCAGGTCCCAGATCTGGGCCCCAAGTTGTGCCAGTTTGTCGGCACGTTGTGCGCCGGCACTTAACTCGCCCATGGTCCCGCGTCCTGCAAAAGCTTGCCCGGGTTCATGATCTTTTTCGGGTCGAAGTGGCGGCAAAGTTCGGCCAGCGTAGTCATTCCAAGCGGGCCTTTTTCATCGGCCAGGTGCGCGGCGTGGTCCCGCCCCACGCCATGCTGGTGGCTGACGGTGCCGCCGTGCGCGGCGATGGCTTCAGCGACCGCCCGCTTGAGTCTTTGCCAGCGTTCGAAATTGGGCGCATAGCCACCGGGCGCCGTCGCCCACACGAACTGGGAATAGACGCTGCTGCCCTGCGCATACACGTGCGACAGATGGGTAAACGGGTGCACTCGCTCGCCGTACCCGGCGAAGACTTCACGCGCGGCTTGCTCCATGGCCAGCATCATGGGTTTGACCTGTGGCCAGTCGACGGCTGATTCGATCGTGTCGACCGAATACCCCAGATCCCAAAGTGTGTTGCGCAGGTACGGGCCTTTGAAGCGGTTGGCCGCCCACTTGCCGCCCATGGCCGTGCCAATGTAGACACCGCCATGGCGCGCAAGTACCCGGCGAGCATCACGCAGCGAGGGCAGGGCCGAGCTCTGGCTGCCGGTCACCCCCAGCATCAGCACGCATTTGCCCTGGCCACAGCCGTGCCAGGACAGGTAGCGCTCGAGCCAGCCGACCAGTCTGGCATGACCCGCCAGCGTCAGGTTGGTGGCGGTCTCGACGCCATTGGACAGGCGTAGCATCGAGACCTGCGGCTTGCCTTGCACCAGCTCGCGCACCGCTGCCTCGGCCGTGTCCCAGTGCGGAAAGAACAGGGCGTGAAAGCTCTCGTGCTCGGGCAGACGCGAGACCCGCAAGGTGGCTTCGGTAACGATGCCAAAGCGGCCTTCCGAGCCCAGCACCAGCTCGCGCAGATCGGGTCCGGCACTGGCCGCTGGAACCGTGGGGACGAGCAGGGTGCCCACGGGTGCCTCCATCCTGCAACCGGCAAACAACTGCTCGATGCGGCCGTAGCGCAGCGACTGTTGACCGCTGGAGCGCGTCACCACCCATCCGCCCACGGTCGAGTATTCATGGGACTGCGGAAAATGCCCCAGTGTGTATCCGTGCGCGCGCAGTTGTGCTTCCACCAGTGGGCCGGGCGTGCCCGCGCCAAAGGTGGCCAGCTGGCTGGTTTTGTCCAGATGCAGCAGCCGGTTCATGCGGGTGAGATTGATCGAGAGGATCGGGCGTGAGCTGATCGGGCACTCCAGATGTCCGGCTACGCTGGTGCCACCCGCAAATGGAATCACCATCCAGTTGCGTTCGTGGGCGAGGTCGAGCAATTCACGGACCTGCGCGGTCGACTCGGCAAAAGCCACGCCGTCGGGCACTGGGGGCAAGGCGCCAAAGCGCTTGCGCAGCCAATCGGCGTAGCTCTCGCCGAATGCGCAGGCGAACCGGCTCGCGGCATCGGTCTGGATCAACGCGTGAGCCGCTTGCAGACGCGAGGTGGGTATCTTCGCCAGCAGCGCCTCGCGCGTCGCATCGAGCGGCACTTGGCCGGGTCCGAGCAGCGAGTGCATCATCGCCCGCGCGGCTTCGTTCAGATCCATGGATGTGGCGTCGTCACCCCAGCCGTTCCATCGTCGCATTGATTCCTCCACCAATCGAATTCTCAATCTGAAATGTAGCTCTGTTGGCCGCGCGCCCGAATATTGATTGATTGTGCCGAGTCCAACAGTTAGAGTCTGGGCCTCCAATATGTCTTTTTTGGGAAGATACCTATGAAGCTGGCATCCGGTTGGTTCAAGCGCGCCCTGATGTGGTTGTTCGGGTCATTGCTGGTATTGATCATGCTCGCCGTTGGCGTGTTGATGCATTTCGGTATACCGCAGAACGCCGCGGGCATGGCGGCCAAGGGCATTTGCTCGGCGGCTTTTGTCGCAGGCCGACCGCGGCAGGACCTGTTGGCGCAGGACGTGCTGCCCGCCAGCCCGGTGCTGGCGCTGATCAAGGCAGACATCGACGAGGCCAGTCACAGTGTGACGGCGCGGTTTGCCGGACTGGTATCGCGCCGCGCCGTCCTGCTCAGACATCGCGGCTGCGTGCTCGACCTTGCGCCCGATGCCACTGCGCAGGCGTACGCGCCGCAGGCCGATACCGGGCAGCCCTGGCCCAAGGGCGAGGCGGCATTGGCTGCCTCGCAGTGGGGTGACGGAGTTGACGCGGAAAAGCTCAAGACCATCGCCGAGAGCGTCTTCGTCGGCGCGGGCGACCCGCAGGCAGCCAACGCGCGGGGCTTCGCGGTTATTCAACACGGACGCATGCTGGTGTTGCGTAACGCTCCGGGCTTTGCCGCGGGCACCGGTTTGCACGGCTGGTCGATGACCAAGACGATCACCGGCATGCTGGTGCACAAACTCGCGCAGGACCGGGGCCTGGCGCTGGACGCGGCGGTGATTGACGCTTTTTCGGACGGCCGGGAACCGCCCTGGGTCGCCTACTGGCGCCGCGACGCGCACAAGACGATCAAAGTTTCAGACCTACTGTACATGCGCGATGGACTCGCGACCACGGAGGACTATGCGCCATGGGGCTCGGTACCACATATGCTGTGGGGTACGCCTGACACGGCAGCCTGGGCTGCCAGTCATGCCGTGGAAGCGACTCCCGGCACGCGCTGGCGTTACCTGAGTGCGACCGCCAATCTGCTCGCTGCGGTCGCGCGTGGACGCTTTGCCACCGACGCGGAGTATTGGTCCTACCCAGGCAAAGCACTGTTCGAGCCGATCGGTGCGAAGTCGGCGCTGCTGGAGACTGATACCAATGGCAACTGGGTCGGGTCGTCTTACCTGTGGGCCAGTGTGGGCGACTGGGCGCGTCTGGGACAGCTCATGCTTGACGATGGCAAGTGGGACGGTCAGCAGGTGTTGCCGGCGGGCTGGCTCAAGCTTGCCAGCACGCCCGCCACTTCCGACGGCGAAGGCCCGGGCTATGGCGCCATGAGCTGGCGCTACGGCAATCCTCAGGCGGGCCTGTGCCGGAACCAGGCTGGTGTGCCGGCTGACACCGTGGTCATGGGTGGACACTGGGGTCAGATCGTCGCCGTCGTGCCCTCGCGCGATGCGGTGATCGTGCGCCTGGGCTGGACCTTCCGGCGCGATCAGTTTGACGCCTGCAAACTGCTGGCCGACGTGCTCGCGGCCCTCCAGCCATAAAGTGCGAACCACAAAGTTGCCGTCGTGCGCTATCGAACAGATAGCTGCCAACGCTTGTCGCGCAAGCGTTTGGCGGCAATTTCCTCAATAACTCAAATGACCTTGGCGATTGCGGCGCAAACGTGATCGATGTTCTTGTTGTTGAGGGCGGCCACACACATGCGTCCGGTGTCGGTGCCATAGACCCCAAACTCGCTGCGCAGGCGCACCATCTGGTCTTTGCTCAATCCGGAGTAGCTGAACATGCCAACCTGGGTGGTGATAAAGCTCATGTCCTGCTTCACGCCTGCTGCTTTCAGACCGTCGACCAGCTTTTGGCGCATGGCCTTGATCCGCGCGCGCATTTCGCCAAGCTCCTGTTCCCACAGCGCGCGCCACTGCGGGTTTCCCAGCACTGCCGCCACGATGGCACCGCCATGCGTGGGCGGGTTGCTGTAGTTGGTGCGGATGACGATTTTGAGCTGGCTCAAGACGCGCCCGGCCTCGTCCTTGTCCGCGCACAGCACACTGAGTGCGCCGACACGTTCACCATACAGGCTGAAGCTCTTGCTGAAGCTGGTGGAGACCAGGAACGTCAGACCTGCGGCGACAAATTTCTGCACCACCGCGCCGTCTTCGGTCAGGCCATTGGCAAAGCCCTGATATGCCATGTCGAGGAACGGCACGAGTTTGCCCGCTGTAACGGCGGCAACCACCTGATCCCACTGCGCGGGCGTGATGTCGTAGCCAGTCGGGTTATGGCAGCAGGCATGCAATACGACGATGCTGCCGGCGGGCGCGGCCTGGAGGTCCGCCAGCATGCCTGCAAAATTCAGGCCGCGCGTCTTGCTGTCGTAATAGCGGTAGGACTCGACTGTGAAGCCGGCGTTGGTAAAGAGGGCGCGATGGTTTTCCCAGCTCGGATCACTGATCAACACCTTGGCTTGGGGGTTCAGATGTTTGAGGAAATCGGCACCGACCTTGAGTCCGCCGGTACCGCCCAGTGCCTGAATGGTCGCGACGCGCCCGTTCCTGACCGCGTCACTGTCGGCGCCAAAAACCATCGCCTTGACGGCCGCGTCGTACGCCACGATACCGTCGATGGGCAGGTAGCCGCGCGCCGCGGGCTTGTCCATCATCGCCTTCTCAGCCGCCTGCACACACGCAAGCAACGGCAGCTTGCCCTGGTCGTCGTAGTAAACGCCTACCCCGAGGTTGACCTTGTTCGGGTTGGCATCGGCCGCGAATTGTTCGTTCAGGCCAAGGATCGGGTCGCGCGGAGCCATTTCGACGCTGGAAAAGAGTGACATTGGGGTTCCTGTTGAAAGAGATGAGAAAGACGTGAATTGCGGGTTTACCCTGTATTTTACGGGACAGCGATTGCAGGTTCACCGGAGGCAATCGATTTCGTCGTGACCAAATCGTGCCCACCACAAGTCCGCTATGCTCTGCGGCGATGTTCAACAATATCCAGATGCTCAGGGCGGTGGCGGCGGCCATGGTTTTCTTCTTCCACGCCGATCCGCATTACCAGGCGCTGCGCGGTGCGGGGCGTCTCTTCAGTTCCATTGCGAGCTTCGGTTTCGCCGGGGTGGACATATTTTTTGTGATCAGTGGCTTCGTCGTTGCACACACCACGCTTGAGCGGTCGCGTAACCTGACCAGTGCCTGGAAATTTGCCCGACGCCGCGTGCTGCGCATCTATCTTGGGTATTGGCCATTTCTTGCGTTGACCCTGCTGCTGGCCTACCTGTACACGCCCGAAGCGCTAGCTGAATTTGATTTGCTGCGGTCGTTCTTCCTCGCGACCATCGATGCCAAGCGCACGGCTGTTTATGTCGCATGGTCACTGAGCTTCGAGTTGTTGTTCTACGCCACGGTGACAGCTACCTTTGTACTGCCCGCAGTCTTGATGAAGCGCGCCTCCTACACCACTGCGATCGTGGTTTTCGGGGTCTTGCTGTGGACGCTGGGCGTGCCGCACAACACGGCGATGATGTTTTTGTCCTTCTCTCTTGAATTTTTGGTCGGTTTCGTCGTCTATATTCATCGACAAAAGTTCTGCAGCATGTGGTTGATCGGGCCGCTTGCGATGGTGGTCATCGCCGCATTTTCGGCCGGGGTTCAGTGGCAAGCGAACAATGGCTCCCTGCGTATCCTGACGTTCGGTACGGGCGCTGTCGCGCTGGTCATGCTGGCGCTCCTGGCCGAACAATCGCGGTTCTTGATTGCCAACAAGACCTGGGTGGCGCTTGGTGACTCGTCCTACACACTGTACCTGTTCCATCCGTCATTGCTGACGGCCTTCTACTGGTGGGGCCTGCGGGATTTTCTGGCCGCTCAGCCGGAAATCTGGCGCGATACCGGCTTCTTTCTATTGCTGGCACTCGGTCTGTGGACCAGTCACCATCTTTACCGCATGATGGAGCGCCCGCTGTACCGGTGGGCGACTACCGAGCGTGGAGCTAAAGTTCCACGATGAACCGATCCGCTGTGTTTGAGTCAACCGATAGGCAAGGGGGCGGCCCGGCTGCGGCGGGCATCTTCGTGCGCTTCCCCGGCTCCCCGTTTGAGCTGTACCAGCCGTATCCACCGGCCGGCGATCAACCTCAGGCCATCGACAAGCTGGTCGAGGGAATCCAGGACGGCGAAGTGTTCCAGACCCTGCTTGGCGTGACCGGCTCGGGCAAGACCTTCACCATGGCCAACGTGATTGCGCGCCTGGGGCGGCCGGCCATCGTTTTTGCGCCCAACAAGACGCTGGCAGCGCAGTTGTACAGCGAGTTTCGCGAATTCTTTCCCAACAATGCTGTCGAGTATTTTGTCAGCTACTACGACTATTACCAGCCCGAGGCCTATGTGCCGCAGCGCGATTTGTTTATCGAAAAGGATTCCGCTATCAACGAACACATCGAACAAATGCGCTTGAGCTGCACCAAGAGCTTGCTCGAGCGCCGAGATGTGATCATTGTGGCGAGCGTTTCGGCGATTTACGGTATCGGCCAGCCCGAGGCCTATCACCGTATGGTCATGACCCTGCGCTCGGGCGACAAAATGGGTCAGCGCGATGCCATCGCGCAACTCGTGCGCATGCAGTACCAGCGCAACGACGTCGAGTTTTCGCGCGGCAGGTTCCGCGTGCGCGGCGACACGATCGACGTGTTTCCTGCGGAGCACAGCGAGTTGGCGCTGCGCATGGAACTGTTTGACGACGAAATCGACTCCTTGCAACTGTTTGACCCGCTCACCGGACGCATCCGCCAGAAGATTCCGCGCTTTACCGTTTACCCGAGCAGCCACTACGTGACGCCACGCGACCAGGTGCTCGCGGCGGTCGAAACCATCAAGATCGAGTTGTCCTTGCGGCTGAAGGAGCTCACGGCGATGGGCAAGCTGGTGGAGGCGCAGCGCCTGGAGCAGCGCACCCGTTTTGACCTGGAAATGCTCAGCGAACTCGGGCACTGCAAGGGCATCGAGAACTACAGTCGCCACCTCAGCGGGTCGGCGCCGGGCGAACCACCGGCCACGCTGACCGATTACCTGCCCCACGATGCCTTGATGTTTCTCGATGAGAGTCATGTGCTCATCGGCCAGTTTGGTGGCATGTACAACGGGGATTTTTCGCGCAAGGCAACCTTGGTCGAGTACGGCTTTCGGTTGCCCAGCGCGCTAGACAATCGGCCGCTCAAGTTTGACGAGTTCAGGGCTCGCATGCGCCAGGCCGTCTTTGTCTCCGCCACTCCGGCCCAATGGGAGAAGGAGCACGCCGGTCAGGTGGTGGAACAGTTGGTGCGTCCAACCGGGCTGGTGGACCCGGCGGTGGAAGTCCGCCCGGCGAGCACCCAGGTCGACGATGTGCTTCAGGAGATTCGCCTCCGCGTTGAAAGGCAAGAGCGCGTGCTGATCACGACATTGACCAAACGCTTGGCTGAGCAACTCACTGACTATTTGGGCGACAACGGCGTCAAGGTCCGCTACCTGCACAGCGATGTCGATACGGTGGAGCGCGTGGAGATCCTGCGCGACCTTCGCCTGGGTGCCTTTGATGTGCTGGTGGGCATCAACCTGCTGCGCGAGGGGCTGGACATTCCGGAGGTCTCGCTGGTGGCGATTCTCGACGCTGACAAGGAAGGCTTTCTGCGCTCCGAGCGCTCGCTGATCCAGACCATAGGACGTGCCGCGCGCCACCTCAGCGGCAGCGCTATCCTGTACGCCGACAGGATCACCGATTCCATGGCCCGCGCCATCGGCGAAACCGAGCGACGCCGCACCAGACAGTTGGCATTCAATGCCGCGCATGGGATCACGCCGCGCTCGATCGTCAAACAGGTGCGAGACCTGATCGACGGGGTGTATAGCGAGAAGGCCGGGCGCGAGGTGCAGCGGCTTGAACGCGACCTCATGCTGCGCAGCAAGTTTGCGCAAATGAGCGAAAAAGACGTGGCGCGGGAAATCAAGCGCCTGGAAAAGCTCATGCTTGAGCATGCCCGCAACCTGGAGTTCGAGAAGGCCGCGCAGGCGCGCGATCAGCTCCAGGCTCTCAAACAGCAGGTGTTCGGGGCCACGGTGGCGGATCATCCGGACGCCGGGGCAATCAGTGGGAAAAATTCCTGAAATTGGCAGTGTTCCGTCTTTACCCGAGCAAAACACTTGGATTTGTGCTAAACTTGAGCTCATTAGTCAACCAAGCAGAACGGAAGGAACACCATGCGACTCACTACCAAAGGCCGTTTTGCGGTCACCGCCATGATCGATTTGGGTTTGCGTCAGGGCAACGGACCGGTGACTCTGGCTGCCATCAGTCAGCGCCAGCAAATATCGCTGTCGTATCTGGAGCAGTTGTTCGGCAAATTGCGGCGGCATCAGTTGGTCGAGTCGACGCGTGGTCCTGGCGGCGGCTACACGCTGGCACGCCGACCCTCGGATATCACGGTGGCAGAAATCATCACTTCCGTGGACGAGCCGATCGACGCAACGCATTGCAGTGGCAAGGAAAATTGTCTGGGTGAGGGTGAGCGTTGCATGACGCACGACCTCTGGGCGGCGCTGAACGTGCGCATGGTCGAGTTTCTTGGCTCGGTGTCGTTGCAGAAGCTGGTCGACGACCAATTGGCCAAGGGGTTGCGGATCGAGGACAAACCGGCACTCAAGCGGGCTATCTCGAATTTGCCCAAGATCAAGCCGATGCACATGAACGTTCCGAACTCGGTGTTCGCCCTGGGCAATGCGTTCTCCAAATCCTGAGGCCGGCATGGATACGACGCCGCATTTTCCAATCTACATGGATTACAGCGCCACCAATCCTTGTGATGAGCGGGTGGTGGAGGCCATGCTGCCATGGTTGCGAGAGCGCTTTGGCAACCCGGCCTCGCGCAGCCACGCCTGGGGTTGGCAGGCCGAGACCGCTGTCGAACAGGCGCGCGAGCATGTCGCCGCCCTGATCGGTGCCGATCCACGCGAAATCGTCTGGACCTCGGGGGCTACGGAATCGGACAACCTTGCGCTCAAAGGCGCGGCCGGCTTCTACAAGACCCGGGGCAAGCACATCATTACCGTCAAGACCGAACACAAGGCCGTGCTCGACACCTGTCGCGAGCTTGAGCGCCAGGGGTTTGAAGTGAGCTATCTGGACGTGCAGTCCGACGGCCTGATCGACCTTGACGTGTTCAGGGCGGCGATTCGTCCGGACACCATTTTGGCTAGCGTGATGTTTGTCAATAACGAGATTGGGGTGATCCAGGACATTGCAGCCATCGGTGCCATCTGCCGCGAAAAGGGCGTTGTATTTCACGTGGACGCAGCCCAGGCCACCGGGCGCGTTGACATCGACTTGAGCAAGCTGCCGGTCGATTTGATGAGCCTGACGGCGCACAAGACCTATGGTCCCAAGGGCATCGGCGCGCTGTTTGTGCGACGTAAGCCGCGCGTGCGCATCGAAGCACAGATGCATGGCGGCGGCCATGAGCGCGGCATGCGTTCGGGAACCCTGCCGACACACCAGATCGTCGGCATGGGTGAGGCGTATCGCATCGCCAAGGAGGAGATGGCTGTCGAGAACAAGCGCATTCGAACACTGCACGATCGCATGCTCGCCGGCCTCAGGGACGTGGAGCAGGTGTTCATCAACGGACACGCGGACCAGCGAGTTCCGCATAACTTGAACATGAGCTTTAACTATGTGGAAGGTGAGTCGCTGATCATGGGGATCAAGGGCCTGGCAGTCTCCAGCGGTTCGGCCTGCACCTCGGCATCACTTGAACCGAGCTATGTGCTGCGGGCCCTCGGGCGTAGCGATGAACTCGCACACAGCAGTTTGCGCATGACGATCGGTCGCTACACCACCGAAGCGGAAATCGATTACGCCGTGGCGGCAATCAAACAGAATGTTGCCAAGCTTCGGGAACTGAGCCCGCTGTGGGACATGTACAAGGAAGGTATCGACGTCAGCA
This sequence comes from Pseudomonadota bacterium, assembly GCA_021812315.1. Taxonomy (GTDB): domain Bacteria; phylum Pseudomonadota; class Gammaproteobacteria; order Burkholderiales; family Burkholderiaceae_C; genus Rhodoferax. The sequence goes on along the minus strand of JAKANU010000049.1, from coordinate 2,451 downwards.
CCATCGAATGGGCTGCCCATTAAAGGAGATGCGAAATGGCATATTCGGACAAGGTGATTGATCACTATGAGAACCCACGTAATGTGGGTTCGTTCGACAAGGGTGACGAGTCGGTTGGCACCGGCATGGTCGGTGCGCCAGCGTGTGGTGACGTGATGAAGCTGCAGATCAAGGTCAATGAGCAGACGGGCGTCATCGAGGATGCCCGCTTCAAGACCTACGGTTGCGGCTCGGCCATTGCCTCGTCGTCACTGGTCACAGAATGGGTCAAGGGCCGTACGCTGGATCAGGCTGCGGCGCTGAAGAACAGTGAAATTGCCGAGGAGCTGGCCCTGCCGCCCGTGAAAATCCACTGCTCGATCCTGGCCGAGGACGCGATCAAGGCGGCGGTGCTGGATTACCGGCAGAAACATAACCTAGCCCAGACCCAGTGACATGACCGTGACCTTGACAGAAGCCGCTGCGCGGCATGTGAATCGATATCTGGCCAAGCGTGGCAAGGGCGTGGGCGTGCGCCTGGGCGTGAAGACCACGGGTTGTTCGGGGCTGGCCTACAAGATTGAGTACGTTGACGAGATTGCCCCCGAGGATCTGGTGTTTGAGGGCCACGGCGTGAAGGTCCTGATTGAACCCAAGAGCTTTGCCTACCTTGACGGCACGGAACTCGATTTTGTGCGCGAGGGGCTCAACGAAGGCTTCAAGTTCAACAACCCACGCGAACGCGATCGCTGTGGCTGCGGCGAGTCGTTTCGAGTGTGAATCTGCATTCCAGTGACTTCGAGCTGTTTGGTCTTGCCACGCAATATTCGCAGGACCGCGACGTCATCGACGCGCGCTGGAAAGAACTGCAGCGCCAGGCGCATCCGGACCGATTTGCAGCGCAGGGCGCAGCCGCGCAGCGTTTGGCCATGCAGTGGTCGGTGCGCATCAACGAAGCCTACGCCCGCCTGAAGGATCCTCTGCGCCGGGCGGCCTATCTCTGCGAGCTCAACGCGGCACCGGTGAATGCCGAACGCAACACCGCCATGAGCCAGGCGTTCCTGGTGCAACAAATGCAATGGCGCGAGGCACTGGAGGCTGCTCAGGATGCTGAAACCTTGAATGAATTGTCCTTGCAGGTGGCGTCGGAAAGGCGTGACATGCTACAAAAATGCGAGCAATTGCTGGATCGCGAGCAGGCTTATCAGGAGGCGGCACAGCGCGTGCGTGCACTGATGTTCATTGAGCGCTTTGGCCGCGATGTCGAGGCCAGACTCGATCAGCTGCAGGCGCCAGAACGTGGACAATAGCGTCTTGACCCCAGCAGGCTGATCATGGCGCTATTACAAATTTCCGAACCCGGACAGGCTCCCGCGCCGCACCAGCGGCGTGTTGCAGTGGGCATTGATCTGGGCACCACACACTCGCTGGTCGCTGCCGTGCGTCATGGCGTCGCCGAATGCCTGCCCGACGCTCAGGGGCGCCTGATCCTGCCATCGGTGGTGCGTTACCTGGCCGGGGGTGGACGCCAGATCGGTGACGATGCGCAGGCGGCGCGCTCGCTCGATCCGCAAAATACGATCGCTTCGGCCAAGCGCTTCATGGGGCGATCGCTCGGAGATATTCAGGGGCACGACAAGCTCCCCTACGTTTTTGTCGATCGTCCCGGCATGATCGGATTGCAGACGGTTCAGGGCGAGAAGTCCCCGGTGGAGGTGAGTGCCGACATCCTGGCAACCTTGCGCTACCGGGCCGAAGATACGTTTGGCTCGGATCTGTTCGGGGCAGTGATCACGGTGCCGGCCTATTTTGACGATGCGCAGCGCCAGGCGACGAAGGACGCAGCGCAGCTTGCCGGGCTGAATGTGCTGCGCCTGATCAACGAACCGACCGCGGCCGCCATTGCCTACGGCCTGGACAACGCCAGTGAGGGGGTTTACGCGATCTATGATCTGGGGGGCGGCACCTTTGACATATCGATATTGCGCCTGACGCAGGGCGTTTTCGAGGTGGTTGCAACAGGGGGGGACTCGGCTCTCGGTGGTGATGACTACGACCGCGCGCTGGCCGACTGGGTTATGGCGCAGGCGGGGGTCCAGGCGCGCACACCGCAGGACAAGGCCATCGCCATCATCGCCGCGCGCGCCTGCAAAGAGGAATTGTCGGGCGCGCATTGCGCCGCCTGCCACGCCTGCATCGGTGGTGAGAATGTCAGGTTCGAGGTGATCAACGAGCAGTTTGAACAGCTCACCGCCGCGCTGACCGAGCGCACCATGGCGGCTGTGCGCAAGACCCTGCGCGATGCACGCCTGGACAAGGACGAAATCAAGGGTGTCGTGATGGTTGGTGGCTCGACCCGCATGCCGCAGATACAGCAGGCGGTGGCGCGCTACTTTGGCCGCGCGCCGCTGACCAACCTGGATCCTGATCAAGTGGTTGCGTTGGGCGCGGCGATCCAGGCGAACCAGCTTG
>JAKANU010000048.1:7798-13396 GCA_021812315.1 Pseudomonadota bacterium | reverse complement strand
GCAGCCCGCAACACGCGCTCCTCCTCGCCCTCGGCATACGCCACACGCTTCTTGATCCCCATCTTTGCAGCCGCAAAGATCGGCTTCATCACCGTGCCCGAGGCGTAGACAAAGCTTTGCAGCTTCTCGCGATAGGTATTCATGTCCTTGACGGGGCGCTGCGCCACACCGCTGTCGGCAGCCGCTTGTGCCACCGCTGGGGCGATCTTCATCATCAGGCGCGGATCGAAGGGCTTGGGAATCAGGTATTCCGGACCGAACGCCAGCTTTTCACCGGCATAGGCGGCGGCCACCACCTCACTCTGTTCGGCCTGGGCGAGCTCGGCAATGGCGTGGACCGCCGCGATTTCCATCTCCACCGTGATGGTCGAGGCGCCAGCGTCAAGGGCGCCGCGAAAAATGTACGGAAAGCACAGGACATTGTTGACCTGATTCGGGTAGTCGGAACGCCCGGTGGCGATGATCGCGTCGTCGCGCACGGCCCTGACTTCTTCGGGCAGGATTTCCGGTGTCGGATTGGCCAGCGCAAAGATCAGCGGCCGTGGTGCCATCTTCCTGACCATATCTGGCTTGAGAACGCCCCCGGCCGACAGGCCCAGGAACACATCTGCACCTTCAATGACCTCGCTCAAGGTGCGGGCGGAGGTCTTTTGACTGTAGGCAATCTTGTCCTCGTCCATCAGCTCGGTGCGGCCCTCCCAGACCACGCCGGCCAGATCGGTCACGTAGATATTCTTGCGCGGAATGCCCAGTTTGCACAGCAAGCCCAGGCAGGCGAGCGCAGCGGCGCCGGCACCCGAAGTGACCAGTTTGACCTTGCCCGGGTCCTTTCCGACGACCTTCAGTCCGTTCAGAATGGCCGCTCCTACACAGATGGCGGTACCGTGCTGGTCGTCGTGAAACACCGGAATCTTCATCCGCTCTCGCAGCTTGCGCTCGACGTAAAAGCAATCCGGTGCCTTGATGTCCTCGAGGTTGATACCGCCAAAGGTGGGCTCCAGGGAAGCAATGATGTCGACCAGTTTGTCGAGGTCATTCTTTTCATTGATTTCGATGTCAAACACATCGATTCCGGCAAACTTCTTGAACAACACGCCCTTGCCTTCCATCACCGGCTTGGCTGCCAGCGGTCCGATATCACCCAGGCCGAGCACGGCCGTGCCGTTGGTGATCACCGCTACCAGGTTGCCGCGGCTGGTATAGCGAAAGGCGTTGTTGGCGTCCTTGACAATTTCCTCGCAGGGCGCCGCCACACCCGGTGAATAGGCCAGCCCCAGATCGTGCTGATTGACCAGTTGCTTGGTTGGTGCAATGCTGACTTTTCCGGCGCTGGGGAACTCGTGATATTCGAGCGCCGCACGTCGCAGCAAGGCGCGCTTGTCTTCGGGTTTGATCGGGGTCTGGGGCATGGCTTTCTCCTGCTAGGGTCAGAGCGACCGCGAGACGGGTGCATTGGTAGTGCGGTGGAGAGGAAATTGTAGACCCTGGCTCGAAAATCTGTGTCCTGACCCCGAGGCGAGCCCGTCCCCAGTCAGCTGCTTTCGGCGGCCATTTTCACCAGCCACTGCACGAAGGTCTTCATCACCGGTCGCTCCTCGGCGCGTTCAGGCGTGACCAGGTAGTAGGCGCGCCCGCCACCGACGCTTTGCTCGCAGGCGAGCACCAATTCGCCGCATGCCAATTCGGCTTGCACCAGCAGACGCGGCACCAGCGCCAGGCCCAGGCCATGCGCCGCGGCCGCGGCGGTCATGGAAAACAACTCGTAGCGCGGCCCGGACATGGCCAGGGGCGCGCTGACGCCGCTGGCCTCAAACCATTGCCGCCAGGCCGCTGGACGAGTGCTTTGCTGAAGCAAGGGAAGGTCCGCCAGTTGCCCCGGCGTGAGGGTTGCCCTGCCTGCCAGAAACTTTGGATGACATACCGGCACCACGTCCTCGGCGAGCAGCCACACGGCACGGGTGCCGGCCCAGTTGTTGAGCTGCTCGGCCGAGCCGGCGTAAAGGGCGGCGTCAAATGGTGTCTCCGCAAACATGAACGCGCGGGTGCGGGTTTCGATATGAACTGTAATTTCCGGGTACAGGGCTCGCAGCCCGCTCAGGCGCGGAATCAGCCAGCGTGTGGCAAAGGTGGGCACCGCCGCCAGATGAATATTGCCCCCGCTGCCCTGAGTAGACATGACGTCGAGCGTGTCCTGCTCGAGCGCCTGCAGGCGTGGCGCCACGTGGGCAGCATACTCGCGGCCGCGCTCGGTCAGCGCGACGCCATGACGCGTGCGCCGAAACAGCGCAACCCCAACAAACGCTTCAAGAGCGTTGATCTGACGCGAAACCGCCCCTTGAGTCAGAGCCAGTTCCTGCGCGGCGCGCGTGTAGCTCTCGTGCCGAGCTGCAGCTTCGAGGCAGGCCAGTGCCTGAAGCGACGGTATTTTTCTTCGCATGATGTGCGCAATATACACAAATTACGGTAAAGAAATGTGCCGTGTGCTACCAAATTAATAGCTTCTTACGCAGCTTTGACAAGCTTTGACGTCTAAATGGGCTCAGGTGTCTTTTGCCAAAGTTAGGCTGATAGAGCAGAAGATATGAAGATAGCTAATATCTATGTGACAACAAGTCGTTTGCACCTTGATCCACGAGGGAGCTACGATGTGCGATGCGCGGCTGCTGCAGCCGCATCTTTTCCACTTTGACAGGAGACCGGACATGGCGCACGCCGCATTCAATTGGCAAGACCCATTCTTGCTTGATCAACAACTGACGGACGAAGAGCGCATGGTCCGCGATGCTGCGGCAGCATACTGCCAGGACAAACTGCAGCCGCGCGTGCTTGAGGCGTTTCGCACCGAGAGGACAGATGCGTCGATCTTTCGCGAGATGGGCGCGCTCGGCCTGCTTGGTCCGACCATCCCTGAAGCCTACGGTGGTCCAGGTCTGAACTACGTCGCCTACGGATTGATCGCACGTGAAGTTGAGCGCGTGGACAGTGGCTATCGTTCCATGATGAGTGTGCAAAGCTCGCTGGTGATGGTGCCGATCTTCGAGTTTGGCACGGAGGCACAGCGCCAGAAATACCTGCCCAAGCTCGCCACTGGCGAGTGGATCGGCTGCTTCGGCCTGACCGAGCCCGATCACGGTTCGGACCCCGGGTCCATGGCCAGCCGCGCGCACAAGGTGAGTGGCGGCTACAAGCTCTCGGGCACGAAGATGTGGATATCCAACAGCCCGATCGCCGACGTGTTTGTCGTCTGGGCCAAAGTCGTCAGCGAGGGGGGCCAGGTGGGCCCGATTCGCGGCTTTGTACTGGACAAGGGCATGCAGGGCCTGTCGGCACCGGCGATCCACGGCAAGGTTGGCCTGCGTGCCAGCATCACCGGCGAGATTGTGATGGACGCGGTGTTCTGCCCGGAAGAAAACGCCTTTCCCGAAGTGCAGGGCCTGAAGGGCCCGTTCACCTGCCTGAACTCGGCGCGCTACGGCATTGCCTGGGGAGCATTGGGTGCGGCTGAAGACTGCTGGCTGCGCGCGCGTCAGTATGTGCTGGATCGCAAACAGTTCGGTCGAGCGCTTGCTGCGAACCAGTTGATCCAGAGAAAACTCGCCGACATGCAAACCGAAATCGCACTGGGCCTACAGGGCTGCCTGCGCCTGGGCCGCATGAAGGACGAAGGCACGGCGTCGGTCGAGATCACCTCGATCCTCAAGCGCAACTCATGCGGCAAGGCGCTCGACGTGGCGCGCATGGCGCGCGACATGATGGGCGGCAACGGCATCAGCGACGAGTTCGGCGTAGCGCGCCACCTGGTGAACCTGGAAGTGGTCAACACCTACGAAGGCACGCACGATATCCACGCCCTGATTCTGGGGCGGGCGCAGACGGGGATTGCGGCGTTTGCGAATTGACCTCTGACGTCATTTGTCATACACTGGATGACAAATGATCGTGAGGAAAACTTATGCGAGTCAATGCGCGTTTTGTCGGCGTCGCCGAACAGCAGGTGGAGTATCTGGCCACCACCACCGGCCTGAAGGTCAGTGACGTGCTGCGCGACAGCGTGGATTTTTACTACCGCCACGTGCGCGGGGAAAGCCCGCAGCTCAAGCATCTGTCCCGGCTGATCGGCCAGGGTTGCAGCGGCAGCGGCGATGTGTCTGCCAAGGTCAAACAATACCTTGGTGATGCGTTGCAAGAGAAGTGGATTGCCGGCGCACCGGCTCCAAAGCGGGCGCAGCGCCTGCCCAAAGACGGTGTCAAAGGCGCATGATTGCCATCGACACCGGTTTCTTGTACGCACTGGTGGACCGCTCCGACGCCTGGCATGCGCGTGCGGTGGCGGCGGTTCCCACAGTGCAAGAGGGCTGGATTACAACTTGGTCAGTGTTGACCGAAGCCACGCATTTGATGTTGCGCCGCCTGGGGCCGCGCTTTGCCCAGACCCTGATGGCCGAAGTCGCCGATGGGTCACTATTGGTGTGGGACCTGCCTGCCGATCAGCTCGCGCGCATCCCGGCAATGATGCAACGCTATGCGCGCCTGCCCATGGACCTGGCCGATGCGTCGCTGGTGCTGCTGGCCGAGCACCTGGGCCATGGCCGCATCTTGAGCACCGACGCGCGCGACTTTGGCAGCTACCGCTGGAAGAGCCGCAAGCCGTTTCACAACTTGTTGTTGCTGAAATGATGCTGCTTGCTTGCATCGTGGTGGCAGGGCGTGGGGTATGGGCCCGCGCCTCATGCTGTCAAATGCCCAGAAATCGGCGCGGCCCCATACCCCACACCCTGCGGCGGTACAAATCGACTTCTATTCATTCTTAAGGCAAGATCGCAATGGCTCAGAATCCCTTTTATGTCTACGCACTGAAAGACCCCAGAGCAAAGCCATCGAAACCCTAGCCGAAAGCATGTTGCGCCTGGGAGTAAATCCAACGCCCCCCCGCATCAGGCATCCCGCACATCCCGCCGAGGGGCCTTGGGCTGGGGGCCGATTTCTGCGCGTTTGGCAGCATGAGGACCCCGGCCCAAGACCCCATGGCAGGCGCACCAACAACGATTAACAAGAGCATCAAGAAAGAGTATTCATGACCGAAAAACCAGCAGCCTTATCGCACCTCAAGGTGTTGGACTTGTCGAGAGTGCTGGCTGGCCCCTGGTGCACCCAGATGCTGGCTGACCTCGGTGCTGATGTGATCAAGGTTGAGCGTCCCGGCGAGGGTGACGACACGCGCCAGTGGGGGCCACCGTTTCTGAAGGACGTGCAAGGCAACAACACCGATCAGGCCACCTACTTTACGGCCTGCAACCGCAACAAACGCTCGGTCACCATCGACATGGCCAAGCCCGAGGGCCAGGCCTTGATCCGGCAGATGGCGCTGCAAAGCGACATCCTGGTGGAGAACTTCAAGGTCGGCGGGCTGGCCCGCTATGGTCTGGACTACGCAAGCCTCAAGGTGCTCAATCCGCGCCTGATTTATTGCTCAATCACCGGCTTCGGTCAGGACGGTCCGTATGCGCAGCGCGCCGGGTACGACCTGATGATCCAGGCCATGAGCGGGATGATGAGTATCACCGGCCGAGCCGATGGTGTACCCGGCGGCGGCCCGCT
>JAKANU010000048.1:0-7788 GCA_021812315.1 Pseudomonadota bacterium | reverse complement strand
CGGCGTGGCGTTGACTGATCTGATGACCGGTGTCTACGCGGCAACGGCCATTCTGGCGGCCCTTGAGGTTCGGCATCGCAGCGGCGAAGGGCAGCTCATCGACATGGCACTCCTCGATGTCGGTATGGCGATGCTGGCGAATCAGGCCGCTGGCTTTTTGAACTCGGGCGAGGTGCCGCAACGCCAAGGCAACAGTCACCCCAGTCTGGCGCCGTACCAGGACTTTGTCACTGCCGATGGCGCGATGTTGCTGGCGATAGGCAACGACGGTCAGTTCGCGCGCTTTTGCGCTGTGGCGGGGCACCCGGAGTGGGCCGCCGATCCGCGCTACGCCAGCAACACGTTGCGGGTCAAGCACCGCGACACACTGATTCCGGCGATGCAGGAAGTGACACGCCAGCGCAGCACGGCGCAATGGTTGGCCGTGCTGGAGGATCAGGCGGTCCCGTGTGGACCGATCAACGATATCGGCCAGGCCTTTGCAGAGGCCCAGGTGGCAGCCCGCAATTTAGTGGTAAAACAGCCGCTAGAGCCCGAACGACGGGCGCTGACAGCTATTGAATCAATAGCAACGGTAGCCAGTCCGCTGCGTCTGATGGCCACCCCTGTGGTGCTGCGCCGCGCGCCGCCAGCGCTGGGCGAGCACACCGCGCAGGTGCTCGCGGAACTCGGCCTCGAAGAGGCAGCGGTGGCCAAGCTACGGCAGGCTGGTGTGGTGTGAATCGGCCAGCCTAGCCAGCGGGTTTGCGGTTCACCAGCACGATGCCAACCGCCACCATTGACAAGGCCGCAATCAAATTGATGCTAACGGGTTCGTTGAGCCAGAGTGAGCCAAACAAGAGGGCGAACACCGGCGTCAGAAATACGAAAACGGAAATTTTGGTGGCCGGGTAGCGCCCCAGCATCCACATCCACGCCAAGTAGCTGGCAAATGCGCCGAGCACGGTCTGCGCTGCCAGCGAAAGGGCGGCAAACGCACTGAAACTCCAGACCCATGGCTCGCCAAGCGCGAGCGATAGCACCGGCAGCGTCAGGGCACTGATGCCCACCTGATAGAAGAGCAGCTTTTCCGCCGAGATTTGCGTCAAGCGCGAGCTGCGGATCACCACCGTTGTCAGCCCCCAGAACATCCCGGCGGCCAGCGCCAGCAAATCGCCCAGCCACTGGCGCGCGACGCTCGATGACGCCGTGTGCTCGCTCAGGGCAAACACGACTGCGGCAAAGGCAAAGGCCAGACCCAGCCATTGCAAGGGGCGCAGTTTTTCGGATGACACGAAAATGGGTAGCAACGCGGCGACCCAGAACGGCGATGTGTACAGGAACACCGTCAGGCGCGAGGCTGGCGAAAACCTCAATCCCACGTAAAGACAGGCAAATTCTGTGGCGAAAAGCGCGCCGGCGAGCATTCCGGCAAACAGTGAACCATCGCGCTCAAAGAGCCGAACCCGGCGCCTCGCACACCAGATCCATAACAATAACGTCGCCCCGGTAAAGCGAATCGCCGCCTGAAAAACCGGTGGCAGTTCCGGGATGGTCGCTTTCACCAGCACCTGCTGAAAGCCCCAGAACAGACAGCAGGCCAGCAGCAGGCTGACCGCGACGCCGTCAAGGTGATCTTTGCGTGGAGTCATGGCCTGACCTTTATTGGGCGTATCACATCGGGGCAGGGCGGTGCAAATGCATAGAGAACATTCTAGTGATTGCCGTGATCGTCATCCCCGATGTTTGAACGCCGCATTTACGGTATAAAGCAGGCCAACACCGCATCTAACGAAAGTGAACATGACTTCTACCATGCAAGGCTTGAGCTGGCGCGCTGGCCTACGGTTTGCACTGTCGAGGAAAGCCGTCTTGACGCTCGCCGCCGCTTGGCTCCTCATTGGGGCGCACGGCGCCATGGCGCAATCGACCAAACCCGCGCTCGCCGATTGCCCGCAGGGGGTAGCCGCCGGTAGCCGCTGTTTGAACGGGCGCGATAGTGCCGGTGCCTATTACTGGCTGGCAGTTCCGCCAGACTGGAACGGTGTGCTGGTGGTGCACGCGCACGGCGGGCCTGAACTTGGCGAGCCGAAGGCGCAGCGCCCTGCAGCAGACCTTACGCGCTGGTCGGTGTGGACCCGGGCTGGTTATGCCTATGCCGGATCCGGTTTCCACCGCGGCGGGGTCGAGGTACGTTCGGCCGCCGAAGACACCGAGCGCGTGCGCCAGTTGTTTGTCGCCGAGATTGGAGCGCCCAAGATGACGGTGCTGCATGGCCAGTCCTGGGGCGCGGGGGTCGCCGCCAAGGCTGCCGAAATGTTTGCCCCCGGCGTTGACGGCAAGCATGCTTATGACGCGGTTCTGCTGACCAGTGGCGTGCTTGGTGGTGGTACGCAGTCGTACAACTTCCGTCTCGACCTGCGGGTGATCTACCAAGCGGTGTGCGGCAATCATCCGAAACCAGAGGAACCAGGCTACCCCCTGTGGCAGGGCTTGCCGCTCGATAGCAAGCTGACGCGTGCGGAGTTGGCCACGCGGGTTGACGACTGCACCGGCGTGCGCAAGAAGCCCGAGCAGCGCAGCGCCGAGCAGCGCCAGCGCCTGAAAACGGTGGTTGACGTCATTGGTATTCCCGAGAGTTCCCTGATTGGTCATTTGAACTGGGCTACCTGGCATTTCCAGGACATCGTGTTCAAGCGCCTGTCGGGCGGCAACCCGTTTTCCAACGACGGTGTTTTCTACCTTGGCTCGGCCGATGACGCGGCGCTGAACGCGCAACTTGCCCGTTACCGCTTTGAGCCACAGGCGCGCGCGGCCTTCAGCGCTGATACCGATCCGACCGGGCGCATCGGCGTGCCGGTTCTCACGGTGCATGGCATTCACGATCCAATCGCCTTCGTGGAACTTGAGTCGGTGTTTCGTGACACGATGCAGCAAGGCGGCAGCCTCGATCGTCTGGTGCAGACCTTCACCGAGGACCGTGATCATAGCTACCAAAATGATGCCCACTATGTTGCCGCGATGCGTTCGCTGCTCGACTGGGCGCAGGGCGGCAGCAAACCGACCCCGGCCAGCGTGGCGGCACGCTGCCAGGCACTGGAGCCGGTGCTTGAACCGGCCAGAAATTGCCGATTTGTGCCAGGTTTCACGCCGCAGCCACTATCAACCCGTGTGCCAGCGCGCTAGGCCTGCGTCGTGAGGTCAGCCAGGAGCGTTGTCAACCGACAACGAAAAGCTCCGCCGGTGTCACCTTCGGGTGACATCGGGGTCGCGTCGGCCCGGCTCTGGTGCACAATGAGTGGGCAAAATTTGTGCTAACCGCAACCAGAAAGCGTTTTCCCATGAACACTCGTCCCGTACTCACCCTTCTCTCAATGTCCTTGCTTGCCGGCCTGGCGCAGGCGCAATCGGTCGAAGTTTTCGGTCTGCTTGACATTGGCTATCTGCATACCTCGGCCAGCGGTAATGGCTCCGTGTCCTCGATCAATACCGATGGCAACACCTCGAGTCGGCTGGGTTTTCGGGGTACGGAAGATCTCGGCGGTGGTCTGAAGGTCAACTTCTGGCTCGAAGCGGCGGTGAACCCGGACTCCGGCACCGGTGGCTCGACCAGTACCACGAACAAGGATTCGGTGGGCGGCGGGGGCCTGACCTTTGGTCGTCGTGCCACCCTTGGCGTGCAGGGCAGTTGGGGCGAAGTCCGCTTTGGCCGCGATTACGTTCCGAGCTTCAGCAACCTGACCGTCTCCATGCACCCGTTTGGCACCAATGGGGTGGGCGGTACCGGCCAGTTGTTCTATCAGGTCAATACTGGCGGCACCACGGCGCGGACCAACGTGCGCGCCTCCAACTCCATCGGCTACTTCCTGCCGGCCAGCCTGGGCGGCTTTTACGGCCAGCTAATGTATGCCATGGGCGAGCAGGCCAGCAACGCTGGTGCGACGGCGGATGACGGCAACCACATGGGCGCGCGTCTGGGTTACCGGTCCGGGCCGCTGAATATGGCCGTGGCCACCGGCACCACCAAATACGCCACGGGTGATTTCAAGCAATCGAACTTTGCCATCAACTACCAGTTCGGACCGGCCAAGCTGATGTATCTGTGGGGCAAGAACGAAGTTGGTGTGACGAATACCACGGCCAACATGATCGGGACGCAATGGACCGTGGGCACCGGTGAAGTACGCTTTGCTTACACCAAACTCAAGGCCGAAGGGGTTGCCAACGACGCCAGCCAATGGGCCATTGGCTACGTGCACAACATGTCCAAACGCACCGCGTTCTATACCAACTATTCACAAGTCAGCAACGACGGGGTTGGGACCCGATTCGTCGTTGGAAGTGGGAACAGCGTGACCGAGCCCGGTGGTAACAGTTCGGGTTACGAATTCGGCGTGCGCCACAGCTTCTGACCGAACTCTGTCCGCATGACCGGCCTGCCCTGCACTGCGCAGGGCAGACGCGTGTTCAGGCCAGCAGGCTGTCGGCGCTCACGTACTGGTAACCGAGATCACGTGCCACGGCCTCGTAAGTGACCTTGCCGTTGGCCACGTTCAGGCCGTTCTTCAGGTGCACGTTGTCCCTGAGTGCCTGCTTCCAGCCTTTGTCAGCCAGCGCAATTGCGTGTCCGATGGTGGCATTGTTCAGGGCAAAGGTCGAGGTCCGCGCGACCGCGCCCGGCATGTTGGCCACGCAGTAATGCACGACGCCATCAACAACATAGGTGGGCTCTGCGTGCGTGGTGGCATGTGAGGTCTCAAAGCAGCCGCCCTGGTCAATCGCCACGTCAACAACGACAGCGCCTTTTTTCATTCGTGAAATCATGTCACGGGTCACCAGCTTTGGCGCGGCCGCGCCCGGCACCAGAACGCCACCGACGACCAAGTCCGCGTCCAGCACCGCTTCTTCCACGCTGTGCGCGTTGGAATAAACCGTGTTGATGCGGTTGCCAAAAATCAGGTCCAGTTGGCGCAGGCGATCCACGCTCTTGTCGAGCACACTGACCCGTGCGCCCATGCCAACGGCCATTTGCAGCGCATGGGTGCCGACCACGCCAGCGCCAATGATGGCCACATGTGCCGCGGGTACGCCGGGGACGCCGCCGAGCAGGATGCCCATGCCGCCCTTGGACTTTTCCAGATGCGCAGCGCCGGCTTGCACGGCCATGCGACCAGCGACTTCGCTCATTGGCGCGAGCAGCGGCAGGCCGCCACCGGGGCCGGTGATGGTCTCGTAGGCGATGCAAATGGCGCCGGATTTGACCAGAGCTGCGGTTTGCTCTGGATCGGGTGCAAGGTGCAAGTAGGTGTACAGAATCTGACCCGGGCGCAGCATGGCGCATTCCTGCGGTTGTGGCTCCTTGACCTTCACGATCATCTCGGCCTTGGCAAATACTTCCTTGGCGTCCGCCGCCATGGCGGCACCGGCCGCCTTGTACTGCTCGTCGCTCAATCCGATGGCTGCGCCAGCGCCGGTTTGCACCAGCACCTGGTGTCCTTGCGAAGTGAGTTCGCGCACGCTTGCCGGGGTCAGGCCAACGCGGTATTCATGGTTCTTGATTTCTTTGGGTAGTCCGACAAGCATGTTGTGCTCCAAGTGCTGAGTGATGAAAACACGCAGTGTGTGGCAAGCGACACCATTTGAAAACAATCATTAATATTTAATCCAAATCATTCACTTAACTAATATTATCTTGGCAATGAATGGGCGCCAAGAAAAAAAGGAGTGCCCGCCGACCACTGGGGCTGGCGGGCACTGTCTGGCAGACGGAATTAGCGGTTGGTCGGGAAGCTGAACAAGGCGCCTTCACGCACCCCGGCCGAGGGCCAGCGCTGGGTGATGGTCTTGCGCTTGGTGTAGAAACGGACCGCATCCGGTCCGTAGCCATGCAGATCGCCAAACAGAGAGCGCTTCCAGCCGCCAAATGAGTGGTACGCAACCGGCACCGGCAGCGGCACGTTGACGCCGACCATCCCGACCAGAATGTTGTCGCTGAAGTACCGTGCCGCCTCGCCGTCGCGGGTAAAGATGCAGGTGCCGTTGCCGTACTCGTGGGCGTCGATCATGTCCATCGCCTCCTGCAGCGTCTTCACGCGCATCACGCCCAGTACCGGGCCGAAGATTTCTTCCTGGTAGATCTTCATGCCGGGCTTGACGTTGTCAAACAGGCAGGCACCCAGAAAGTAGCCCGCCTCGTGGCCGCTGACCTTGACCACGCGGCCATCGACCACCAGTGTGGCGCCCTCGGCGACGCCCTGGTCAACGTAGCCCTTGACCTTCTCAAAGTGCGCCTTGGTCACGAGCGGGCCCATGTCGTTGCCGGCATCGGTACCCGGGCCGACTTTCATCTTGGCGATCTCGACCTTCAGCCCGGCCACAACGGCATCGGCCGTGGCATCGCCCACCGCCACCACCAGCGGAATCGCCATGCAGCGTTCGCCGCAGGAACCATAGGCCGCGCCCATCAAGGCGCTCACGGCGTTGGGTACGTCGGCGTCGGGCATCACCACGGCGTGATTCTTGGCGCCACCCAGCGCCTGCACCCGCTTGCCGTTGGCACAGCCGGTAGCGTAGATATATTCAGCGATTGGCGTCGAGCCGACAAAGCTGATCGCCTGCACGCGCCTGTCAGCCAGCAGGGTATCCACCGCCTCCTTGTCGCCGTGCACCACGTTGAGTACCCCCGGAGGCAGACCCGCCTGGATCGCCAACTGTGCCACCAGCAGTGCGCTGCTGGGGTCGCGCTCCGACGGCTTGAGCACAAACGTGTTGCCGCAGACGACCGCCATTGGCCACATCCACAGCGGCACCATCACCGGGAAGTTGAACGGTGTAATGCCCGCCGTGACACCCAGTGCCTGGAACTCGCTCCAGGAATCCATTGACGGCCCGACGTTCTTGCTGTGCTCACCTTTGAGCAACTCCGGTGCGTAGCTGGCGTACTCGACGTTTTCGATGCCGCGCTGCAATTCGCCCATGGCATCGGCCAGCACCTTGCCGTGCTCGGCAGTGACCAGCGCGTTGATCGCATCGGCATTTTCTTCCAGCAGATTCTTTAGTTTGCTCATGACGCGTGCGCGCTTGAGCGGTGGCGTGGCGCGCCAGGCCGGGTACGCGGCCTGGGCTGAGGCAATCGCCTGTTCGACCGTCTTTTTGTCGGCCAGCAAGACGCGTTTTTCGGCCTGGCCGGTGGCCGGGTTGAAGACGTCTTGCGAGCGCGTGCCACCGGCGACCAACTGGCCGTCGATCAGGTGTTGAATCATGGGAAGTGTTGGCATGGGAAAAAATGCTCTATGCGGTTTGGTTGAGGGACTCACCGAGCGCGTTGATCAGGCTGTCGATCTGCGCTGGCGTCGTGATGAAGGGCGGCGCGAGCTGAATCGTGTCACCGCCGTAGCGCACGTAAAAGCCCTTCTTCAACATCGTCATGGCAATTTCATACGGCCGTTTGGCCGGTTCGCCGGGCAGGCCGTCAATGGTGAGGCCGGCTGCCAGACCATAGTTGCGAATGTCGGCTACGTGCTTGGCACCTTTGAGACCATGCACGGCATTCTCAAAGTAGGGCGCTAGCGCCTTGACCTTGTCGACCATGTTTTCGCGCACCAGAATGTCCAGCGTGGCCAGACCCACGGCGCAGGGCACCGGGTGCGCCGAGTAGGTGTAGCCATGCGCGAATTCGAGCATGTAGTCGGGACCGCCTTGCGCCATGAAGGTGTCGTAAATCTCCTTCTTGGCCAGCACCGCGCCCAGCGGCAGCGAGCCATTGGTAATCTGCTTGGCCACGTTCATGATGTCGCGACATCATGAACG
>JAKANU010000357.1 GCA_021812315.1 Pseudomonadota bacterium | reverse complement strand
TGTTTGCATGCACCGGCTCAACGGCGAGCTCGCAAAGCAGCAATCTGATCATCCTGGGCGCGCCCGGGCACCGCTGCAATCAGATCGCATCGGGCCTGAGTTCGTTCACGGAGTCCTGCTCCAACGCAGGCGGGGGCACTTGTTCTAGTACTTGTTCGAGGTGACATCATGCGTAATCGACCTGCTTTCTTGCTGTTGGCGTTGCTGGCACTGTGTGGTTCGGGGGCGCAGCTTGGCGCCCAGGAATCGCGCCAGTTCAATCGCATCGCCACGCCACAGTCGCAGCAGTTGCCGCCCGGGGCGCGCGCCGTTGTAGCGGTTCGGGCCATCACGATGGCGCAAGCCGAATCAGCCATGCAGTCGGTGGCGGCGGCCTGGAATACGCCGCAGCTCGACCCCTTGCTGGCATCCAATTTCTACGACAAATCGCGCCTGCTTGATGCGCTGAACACCAACTACCCCAGGGACGCCAAGCTGCGCGTCCTGGCAGTGCAAGGCGTGCAAACTCTGGGTCAATACGTTCAGCCCAGCGCCAGCGGCGCAGAGCAATTGGTCAGCCGGGTCTCGGTGACGGCTCGCACGCAGGTCGAGTTCAACGATCCGCGCACCGGTGCCCAGCGTCTTGAAGGCACAAACGAATACATCCTCCTGTTCACGGAGCCCAAGCCATGAACACGCCCGCCAGACTCCTGCTGCGTCGCACATCGGTCGCGTTGGCCGCGTGCGCTCTGTGCACCCCTGCCCTTGCCGACGACCCTGCACCCGGCTGGCAGATCAGCGGCAGCAACACGCTACGCCTGGAGAGCTATCGTGTGCGTGGCGACCCCACTGCCGGACCTTATCAGTTTGACGGCGGCCAGTATTACGACGAGATCAATTTGACGCTGCTGCGCCAGCTCTCGCGTTTTGACACGCTTCGTGCCCAGTTTTCAGGAGTCGCGAACGATTCGGCCTACCGCGCGAGCGATCACGGTCTGGTACCGGAACGGATCAATCTCACGCGGGAAAAAGGCGACGCCGCCGTACCGTACCGCGTGGAGTTTGGCGACCTGTTTGCCTATTTCAGTTTTCGCACATTGCAGCGCTCCCTCAAGGGCGTTCAACTCGAACTGCAACCCGTGCCGTCGGCCTCTGGGCTGCGCCAATCGGTGATCTTTGTGGCGGGCGCAAATCAACCGAGTTGGCGGCATTTCCAGGCCGCCGACGACTGGACCAGTGGCGTCTCCTGGCTGCTTGAGACGGATGGGCAGACACGCCTGGGAGCCAACCTGCTGCAAAACCGGCGCCAGGCCAATGCAACGCTGGGCATGCTAAATCGCACACAAACGGTGGCCAGCGTGACCGCTGATCACGCCTGGCAATGGGGCAACCAGCGCCTGCGTGTGGAGGCCGAACTGGCCGGTCTGCGCGGCGATCACGACGGCTGGCAGGACGCTGCGGGCATGGTCAACCCGGCCAGCGGACAGGACCGCCGTGGTACCGGCGTCTTTTTGCAACTCGGCGGGCGCACGGACCAGGCGCCACTGGACTACCGCCTGCGCTTTGAACGCTACGACCAGGACTTCCGACCGGCCGGCGGCGTGATCACACCGGACCGGCGCTCGGCCGAAGCGCATCTTGGCTGGCGTTTCTCCAGTGGCCTGAGCCTGCGCGGGCGCGCCCAGCATTTTGTTGATGCCATGCAATCGGGCAACCAACTCGATACAAGCGTGTACGGCCTGAACCTTGCGGGACCGTTCTTTTCGGGCACCGTGACGGGGCTCAGTGGCAGCGTGGATGCCTTCCGCCAGGGCTTGAAGAAGTTCGACGGCTCAATCGACCGGACCACCCTCAATCTCAATGCCAGCCTGAACAAGCCGCTGGATGCAAACTGGGTTGGCAACCTCGGACTGTTCTGGCAAACGATGAACGACCATGTTGCGGGGGCCAATGACACGCGCAGCACGCAATTGCAGTTGGGCGCGACGCGCAGCATCGACCTCGCTGGCTGGAGCGCAACTGTGAGCCCCGGACTGAGCTTGCGCCGCGTCAGCGGTGACGCCGGGGCGCTCAAGGAATGGTCCCCGGCGCTGGCGATAACGGCAAGCAAAGGGGCGCACCGGCTCAGTGCCAGTTATGGCTATCAGAAGCTGCGCCCGGACGCCGAGACGCTGGCCACCGTCGCTGTCAACGCCTTGCGCCTGGACTATCGTTACGTGGTGGGTGCCAATACCTTTGGCGTCGAGGCATCAGCCTACGACCGCCAGGTCACGATCGGACAGTTCAACGACACCTACCGGCTCTCGGTTTACTGGACGCATGCCTTTGACAAACCGGCACAGGCGGCGCAGCGCCAACTCGCAGTGGCCCCCGACCAGACCGGAGCCCTGCCGCGTGACATCACGGTGTTGACCGCGATTGCCCCGGGTGCTGACTTTGAGCTCACGCGCAGACGCCTGGACGATGCCGGGTTCCGTGGTGCTGTGCGCCAGGGTAACGCCGTTGTGTTCGAGCAGCGATTGCTGGGTGAGATCGAGCAGCGTCAGCGCTTTGCTGTGGTCGAGGACAGCACGATGGTGAGCCGTGTCGCGCTCGTGATCAGCGTCGACGACGCGGACAGCGCACAATCGCTGGCCCAAACCTATGAACGGGTGCGCAAGGCCATGCTGGACCGCTTCGGCAGCCCGAGCCTGACCGTCGATGAAGGCGCACTGGGCGCCACCTTCGTCGCTGATCTGAACGGCGCACGTCTGATCCGGGTGATGGAGTGGCAGTTTGACACGGGTCGTCTGCGCCTGGGCATTCCGCGGCGACTCGACGGTCAGGTGCGCATCGAAATTCAATACGCCCGCAGCTTTGGCGCGCCGCGCGACACGGCCTGGAGCGTCGAGGCCGTCCGATAGAGAAAGCAATAAGTCACGCAACCCAGCGCCGCGCGTTGTGCCAGAGTTGCATCCACGGACTCGGCGCTGACAGGTCGGCGTCGGTCCAACTGAGCTGGATATTGCGAAACACGCGCTCGGGGTGCGGCATCATCGCGGT
>JAKANU010000047.1 GCA_021812315.1 Pseudomonadota bacterium | reverse complement strand
CGACCGATGCACCCGGCGCAAAGCCGCTGCGGATCCAGGGTGAGCATTTGCTGCTGGCCACGGGCTCGCTTGAGCTTGCCTTGCCAGGCATGCCGCTGGGCGGACGAGTCATATCGTCGACCCAGGCCCTCTCGCCCCAATCCATTCCACAAAGGCTGGTGGTGGTGGGCGGCGGATACATCGGCCTGGAGTTGGGCACGGTGTATCGAAAGCTCGGCGCCGAGGTCACCGTCATCGAGGCACAGGATCGCATCCTGCCACTGTATGACGCCGAGTTGACCAAGCCGGTGACAGCTTCGCTGCGCAAACTTGGCGTGCACACCGTGCTGGGTTGCACGGTTCAAGGACTCAACGCAAGCGGCGATGCCGTGCGCATACTCGATGCCGCGAAGCGTGAGAGCGAGATCCCGGCCGATCAGATCCTGGTCGCGATCGGCCGCGTGCCACGCACCCACGGCTGGGGTCTGGAGCAGCTGATGCTGACCATGCACGGCAGGGCACTCAAAGTCGATGAACAGTGCCGGACTTCGATGCGCAATGTCTGGGCCATCGGCGACCTGACCGGTGAGCCAATGCTTGCGCACCGCGCGATGGCACAGGGAGAAATGGTCGCTGAAATCATCGCCGGCCACAAACGGCGATTCGCACCAGCGGCAATTGCCGCCGTTTGCTTTACTGACCCGGAGCTCGTGGTTGCCGGTTTATCGCCGACCCAGGCGGAGCAATCGGGAGTCGATTGCATCCATGCCAGTTTCCCCTTTACTGCCAATGGCCGCGCCATGACGCTTGAGTCGGCGGACGGCTTTGTCAGAGTCGTCGCCCGACGCGACAACCATCACATCCTGGGTTGGCAGGCGGTCGGGGCGGGCGTATCGGAGTTAAGCACGGCGTTTTCCCACTCGCTGGAAATGGGCGCCTGTCTGGAAGACGTCGCAAGCACGATCCATGCTCACCCGACGCTGGGCGAAGCGGTGCAGGAAGCCGCACTGCGTGCCCTGGGCCAGGCCCTGCATATATAGGTCAGCGGTCGATCAAGCAGCGGGCGTATCCGGAGCAAAGGTGCACACGCGGTTGCGTCCGGCTTTCTTGGCGTCGTAGCAGGCAGCGTCTGCCGCTTGCAGGACGGCTGAAACGTCTTTCAGGGGTGGCTGCACCGAGGCAACGCCAATGCTGGCACCGACACCGAACTCGCTGGCTCCCCTGCGCAGGCTCCAGCCCTCAACGGCAGACCGAATCTGCTCAGCGACCTGCTGCGCGCGCTCGAGCGAACAGCCGGGCAGCAACACGGCAAATTCGTCACCTCCCAGGCGACCCACGGTATCACTCTCGCGCACCTGCGCTTCAAGCAGTCGCGCAATCTGGCGCAAGACTTCGTCCCCGGTGGCATGACCCGCCGTGTCATTGATGACCTTGAAACGATCCAGGTCTATGAACATCAGACACAGCCCACGCCCCTGAAATTGCGCAATCGCCTGTGCCAGCCGAAGTTCGAATTCCTGGCGATTGACCAATAGCGTGAGGCTGTCGTGCGTGGCGGTCCAGGACAGCTTGTCGCGCGCCGCCTTGACCTCGGAAATGTCTTCCATGATCCAGATCGTGCCGCCGCCTGGATCGCCGGCAATCACGCCGCGTGCCAGCATATGCGACCAAAACACGCTGCCGTCCTTGCGCCGCAGGATTTGCTCGCCGTCAAAATGATCCTGCGTCTTGAATGCTTCTCGAACCCGCTGTCCAAACGCAGCATAAGCCTCGTCGGAGGCAAAGATCAGACGTGTCGATTGGCCTTGAAATTCCTCCTCCGAATAACCGAGCATCAGGCAGGCATGACGCCCCATCAGCTCAAAGCGGCTGTTTCGGGTCAGAGCAATACCGACGAAGGCGTTGTCGAGTACCGCCCGCAACTGAGCGACCAGCACCAGCTGGGCCTGCGTTTGCTGTTCGTGAATCAGAGTGACTTCGCGCAGCGTCGAAACCAGTTTCCCGATCTCGCCCTGCACCTCTGGCCAGCCCTCGGCGGCTGGCACGCTGCCGGACATCTGCTGCTCAACGCGCCCCTGCAACTGGCTGATGATGTTCGAATCCATTGCGGGGCAAGTGTAGCCCAGCCAATCAACCCCCGGCAAGCAATCGAAGCCCTCTTGGATCAACCACATTGAGCAGACGCCCGGAACCACTGATCAGACTGCGTTCACGCATGTGGCGCAGCACACGAGACAACGTCTCGGGCGCGATGCCCAACTGCGCCGCAATGGATCGCTTGCGTTGATGCAGCAACACCGCCATCGACCCCTGGTCACCGGTTTGGGCATGACGTAACAGCCATTCGGCACAGCGCGACTCAGCATCCTTGGCCAGTCGACTCACCGCCAACTCGGTCTGCTGGCGGTGCGCCAGGGCCACATCATGCAGCACCGCCTGAGCGGCTTCGGGGATCGCCGCCAGGGAACGGCGAAACTCTGCGACCGGCACGCGCCGCAAACTGACTTCGGTCTCGGCCACGGCATCGACAGCGTGGGGTAGTGCCAGAACGGTCGAGCTTGCTTCCAGCCAACACGGGCCCTCGACGACACCGAGCTGGTGCTCCATCGCCTCTTCGGCCATCACACCCAGGGCCACGCGGCCGGACTCGACATAGCCTACCCAGGGACACGCCGCCGCGCGTCTGAACAGGACCGAACCGCGGGCAACCACCTGTGGTTCTGTCGTAAAGTCGATGGCATGAGCACGTAACATGTCCCGCACTTTGCCGTGCCTGCCCACCGGCTACCTTGAGCGAAATCAAACAATCTTGAGTAATTGCCTTACAAGATCAGAACCGCCCGAAAATCATTGACGTTGGTGAATGTCGGACCGGTTCTGAGCAGGTCGCCCAAGCTCTCAAAGAACGTATACGCATCGTTGCGCTGCAGGTACGCGTCGATCTTCATCCCCTGGCTCAGCGCGCGAGCGATGGTATCGGGCGCCACCCAGGCACCCGCGTTGTCCTCAACGCCATCAATCCCGTCGGTGTCGGCTGCCAGGGCATAGACGCCGTCCTGCCCCTGCAGCGCCTGCGCCAGCCCGAGACAGAACTCGCCGGCGCGCCCACCCTTGCCAGGCGCCAGGCCGGGTTCTGAGGAGCGCACGGTTACCGTGGTTTCGCCACCGCTCAGAAGCACGCAGGGTCGCGCGAATGGTTGCCCGTGCCTGGCTACCGCGCGTGCCAGGGCGGCATGCACCCGTCCCACTTCACGCGATTCGCCCTCCATTTCGTCGCTCAGGACGTAAGCTGCCAGCCCGCCAGCACGCGCGGCCTGCGCCGCAGCCGCGAGCGACTGCCCAGGTGTCGCGATCAGGTGCACGCTGTGACCTGCAAAGCTGGCCGTATCTGGCTTGGGCGTCTCCAGTCCCCCGGTCTCTAGCAAATCAATCACTGACGCAGGAACGGCAAGCCTGTAGCGCTGCAAAATCGATAGCGCCTGTGCGCAGGTCGTGGCGTCGCCGACGGTCGGTCCGCTGGCAATGATCGACGGGTCATCGCCGGGTACGTCGCTGATGCACAGGCTTACCACGCTGGCCGGAGCACAGGCTTGCGCCAGGCGCCCGCCCTTGATCGCCGAGAGATGCTTGCGCACGCAATTGATTTCGGAAATCGTGGCACCTGAATTCAACAGGTCCTGGTTGATCCGCTGCTTGTCCTGCAAGCTCAAGCCCGCGGCAGGCAAACTCAACAGGGCCGAACCGCCTCCAGAGATCAGCGCCACAACCAGGTCATCGGCGCTCAATCCCCGAGCCAGCGCGAGCATGCGCCGGGCAACTTGTTGACCGGCGGCATCCGGAACCGGGTGCCCGGCCTCAACCACTTCAATGCGCGGGCGCTGGCCCACAGGCCGCGCAGGAATGTGGCCGTAACGCGTGACCACCAGACCGCTCAATGCAGCCTGTGGCGGCCACAAGGCCTCCAGCGCGTGTGCCATGGCCCCACCCGCCTTGCCCGCACCGAGGACCACCGTCCTGCCCTTGGGCGGTGGTGGCAGAAATCTTGCCATGTTTCCAAGCGGCAGGGCGCGCGCCACCGCGACCCGGTACAAATGCCCAAGAAACTCGCGTGGCTGCGTCCTGTAATCCGGACCTGGCCGGTCCCCGCCCGCACATGCTTCACCCACGGATCAACCTACTTCTTGCCCAATCCAAGGTGCTGCGCCGCCTGCGTGTAAATGCGGGCCTTATCCTTCATGAAACCGTCCATCTGGTCCAGACCGACATTGACCAATTCGAATCCGCTCTTGGCTGCCAATTCCTTCATCTCGGGGTCGCTGTTCAGCGCAGCCCACAAGTCCGACAAACGTTTGCGCGCGTCTGCAGGGGTTGCCTTGGGAACACCGATGCCACGGTAGGCACCGTCGACCCAATCCACGCCCAGTTCCTTGAACGTCGGAACATCGGGCAAGAGTGGATGACGCTTTTCCATGGCGATGGCCAGACCGCGTACGCGGGTCTTGTTGTTGATTGCAAAGGCTGAATAGGTCATCGCACCGTCCACCTGCGCCCCAAGGACCGCTGTTGCCATGTCGCCCGTGCCCTTGTACGGAATGTAATTTGTCTTCACGGCGAACGCGGCATTCATGCGCTCATGCGCCGCGTGATTCGCCGAGTTCAGACCCGACCCACCCAGATTGATCTTGTCCGGGGCTGCCTTGGCCGCCTTGATGAAATCGGCCATGCTGCGGATTGCACTTTGTTCTGGGACCACCAGGATGTCGGGCGTGAAATGAAACCAAAAGACGGGTGTGATGTCCGCAGTCTTGTACTGCACCTGACCCTCAAGAGGTTGAAACACAATATGCGGCAGATTCACACCGACGATGTTCAGACCATCGCCGGGCAACTGATTCATCTGCCCCCACATCAGGCCGCCACCGGCCCCCGCTTTGTACTGAATGATGGTATCGATGCGAGGACACTTCTTCTTGAGGATCACCTGTTGATGTCGCGCCGACAAATCCGACTCGCCCCCGGGCGGAAACGCTTGCCAATACAGAAGATTCTTGTCCGGACAGTTCAGCACCTGATTCAATGCCGGTGTCTGGGCTGACGCTGCGGGCGCGATCAATGCCAGGCCCAGCAATGCAAGTAAGGCTCTCATGATTGGCTTTCAGAGGTTGATGGTGCCGCCGATATTACCTCGGGGGCAAGCGTTAACCAAGCCAGTTTGCGGCATCAATGCATCCACATACGGCTCGGGTCACGTCCTCGGTGCGCGCGCGGCCACCGAGATCACGTGTATGCAACACCGGATTTGCCGTCACCTGTTCAATCGCCTGCATCAACACTCGCGCTGCGCGGACCTGACCCAGATGTTCGAGCAACATGACACAACTCCAAAAGGTGCCCAAGGGATTGGCAAGGCCCTGCCCCATGATGTCGAAGGCCGAGCCGTGAATCGGCTCGAACATGCTCGGATAGCGCCGCTGCGGATCAATGTTGGCAGTCGGCGCGATGCCCAGACTGCCGGCCAGTGCGGCCGCCAGATCACTGAGGATATCGGCGTGCAGATTTGTCGCCACCAGGGTATCCAGACTGGCCGGACGATTCACCATGCGCGCGGTGGCGGCATCCACCAATTCCTTGTCCCAGCGTACGTCGGGAAATTCTCGCGAAATCTGCAGTGCGATTTCGTCCCACATCACCATCGCATGACGCTGCGCGTTTGACTTCGTCACCACGGTCAGCAGTTTGCGCGGGCGTGAGCGTGCCAATGCAAACGCGAAACGCATGATCCGCTCGACACCGGCGCGGGTCAGCATCGATACATCGGTGGCAACCTCGATCGGGTGTCCTTGATGAACTCTGCCACCCACACCAGCGTACTCGCCCTCGGAGTTCTCGCGCACGATCACCCAGTCCAGATCTTCGGGTTTGCAGCGCTTCAGCGGTGCATCGATGCCCGGCAGGATGCGCGTCGGGCGCACGTTGGCATACTGATCAAAGCCCTGGCAGATCTTCAGGCGCAATCCCCAAAGGGTGATGTGGTCCGCAATGTCGGGGTCCCCGGCCGAACCAAAGAGAATCGCGTCCTTGTCGCGTAATGCCTGCAGACCATCCGCGGGCATCATCTGGCCATGCGCGCGATACCAGTCAGCGCCCCAGCCGAAAGTTTCGAAGGCCAATTCGAACGAGTTCTGCGACGCCGCCAGGGCTTCGAGCACACGCTGCCCGGCTGGTATGACTTCCTTGCCGATGCCGTCGCCCGGAATGCAGGCGATTTTGTAGGTCTTCAACAGGTCTCCTTTGGAACTCAAACCCGCTGCCGGCGTCGGCCAGCGGCGCGCCAGACGTGTGCTGGAAAAGGACTACTCACCCAGGTAGGCAGCACGAACCTTCGGATCGTTGAGCATCTCCTTGGCATCACCCGACATGGTCACGAGCCCCGAATCCATGACGTAGCCGCGGTTGGCAATCCCCAGCGCACGACTGGCGTTCTGCTCGACCAGCAGGATCGTCACGCCCTGCTCGTAGACCTCACGCACCACTTCAAATATCTTGTCAACCATCAGGGGGGAGAGGCCCATCGAGGGCTCATCGAGCAACAAGACCTTTGGCCGACTCATCAAACCGCGCCCCATGGCAAGCATTTGCTGCTCACCGCCGGACAAGGTGCCCGCCAGTTGGTCACGACGCTCCTTGAGCCGCGGAAAAATGGTGAAGACGCGGTCAATATCGGCCAGGACCTGAGCCTTGTCGTTGCGTATGTAGGCACCCATCTGAAGGTTCTCGACAATCGTCATGCGGGCAAACACGCCCCGCCCTTCCGGCACCATCGCCAGGCCCTGCTTGACCAGGTCCCAGGGGCCCTGCCCACGAATGCTTCTGCCCAGGTATTCGATGTCACCATCGTTCACGGGCAGGATGCCGGTGATGGCCTTCATGGTGGTCGTTTTGCCAGCACCGTTGGAGCCGATGAGCGAGACCAGTTCACCTTCGCGAACTTCGAAGTCAACGCCCTTGACCGCCTGAATGCCGCCGTAGGCCACTTTGAGACCCGTCACTTTGAGAAGAATATTCATCGATTATTTCCTTGCCTGGCAGACCGAGGATCCGCCCCAACCTTGACTTAGTGACTGGTGCCCAGATAGGCCTCGATCACCTTCTCATCTTTCTGCACATTCGCCGGGGTCCCCTCAGCAATCTGCTTGCCGTAGTCCAGCACCGTGACCCTGTCGCACAGGCCCATCACCAGTTTCACGTCGTGTTCAATGAGTAAGATCGTGCGATTGTCGTTTCGGATCTTGTCGATCAACTCGCGCAGCATGACTTTTTCCGTAGCATTCATCCCGGCAGCGGGCTCGTCGAGGGCAATGAGCTGCGGATCGGTGGCAAGCGCACGCGCAATCTCCAGCCTGCGCTGGTCACCGTAGCTCAGGGTGCGGGCCTTGTAGTCAGCAAACTTGCCGATACCGACATACTCCAGGAGTTCCTGGGCACGCGCCGCAATCGCGGACTCTTCCGCCTTGAATTTGTGGGTGCGAAAAATCGCGCCCAGCAATCCGGAGTGGGTGCGGATGTGACGTCCGACCATCACGTTCTCCAGCGCTGTCATTTCAGCAAACAGCCGAATGTTCTGGAAGGTCCGGGCGATGCCTGCCTTGGCGACCTCGTGCACCGCGGTTGGCCGATAGGCCCTGTCAGCCAACTCGAAACTACCGCTGTCTGGTGTGTACAGACCTGTGAGGACGTTGAAGAACGTGGTCTTGCCGGCACCATTGGGGCCGATCAACCCGTAGACCTGACCGCGTTCGATCGTGATCCCAACATCGCTCAGCGCCTGCAAGCCACCAAAGCGTTTGGATACGCCGGCAACCTTGAGTACAGTATTTGTCATGTTGTTCCTTCATCAATCGGGGTACCGACGCGGGCTGGCCACGCGGGTCAACACCGCACCCCGCAAAATCCTATTTGGAGTTCTGTAACGACTTGCCGTGCTCCGGCGAAGGCCACAGACCACGCGGGCGTGCCAACATCACGCCGATCATCGCCAGCGCGATCAGTAACTGGCGCAGAATCGCCGAGTCCAGACGCCCGTCGGTCATGGCCTGCAAGGGGCCTGCGACATAACGCAGAACCTCGGGCAGGGCCGAGAGCAGGATGGCCCCGAGAATGACCCCGGGCAAATGCCCGATGCCGCCAAGCACGACCATCGCGACGATCATGATCGATTCCATCAGGCTGAAAGATTCGGGCGATATGAAACCCTGAAACGAAGCAAACATGGCACCCGAAACACCGCCAAATGTGGCACCCATGCCAAAAGCAAGCAGTTTCAGATTGCGTGTGTTGATGCCCATGGCCTTGGCAGCGACTTCATCCTCGCGAATCGCCATCCAGGCGCGGCCAACCCGGGAGAGTTCAAGTCGATGCGAAATGACGACACTGAACAGGACCAGCGCCAGAAACCAGTAGTAGTAAAGTGACACCGATGCGAGCTCAAAGCCGAACACCGACACATTCTTGCCGAGGTTCAAACCAAAAAAGCTCAAGGAGTCAATCTGACCCATCCCCTTGGGTCCGTTGGTGATATTCACGGGCTGATCCAGGTTGTTCATGAACACCCGGATGATTTCACCGAAACCAAGCGTAACGATGGCCAGATAGTCCCCACGCAAACGCAGCGTCGGAGCACCCAGCAGGACACCAAACAAGCCGGCAAGCCCCGCGCCGGTCGGGACCACCACCCACAACGGCATGTGCATTCCATCGGGGAACATGGCGGCAATCCACGGGAACGTCTCCACCAGATGCGGCGAGGCCATCAGCCCGTACATGTAAGCGCCGATGGCAAAAAAGGCTACGTAACCCAGATCCAGCAAACCGGCGTAGCCGACCACAATGTTCAGACCCAGGGCCAGCAGCACGTACAGCAGGGCCATGTCGGCGATGCGTACCCAGGCGTTGCCAAACCCCTGCAGCACGACGGGCAGGACCAGCAGGGCCGCAGCGGCGATCACAATGGCGAATATCTTCTGTTGTTGTTTCATGGCGGTCCTCAGGCACGATCAGCGACGCGCTCACCCAGCAAGCCCGATGGCCGTAGCGTCAGCACGAAGATCAAGACAATGAAGGCAAAAATATCCGAGTACTGGCTGCCCAGAACGCCACCAGTCATCGCTCCGATGTAGCCGGCACCCAGGGACTCGATCAGACCAAGAAGGACGCCACCCACCACGGCACCGGCAAGGTTGCCAATGCCGCCAAAGACAGCCGCAGTAAAGGCCTTCAGACCCGGCAAGAAACCCATGGCGTGCTGCACGGTGCCATAGTTGGCCGCGAACATCACACCCGCGATCGCCGCCAGGATGGCACCGATGACGAAGGTGGCAGAGATCACCATGTCGGGCTTGACCCCCATCAGCGCCGCGACCCGCGGATTCTCCGCCGTGGCGCGCATGGCGCGCCCCAAGCGCGTGTAATTCACGACCCACACCAGCACCGCCAGGGACACCGCCGTCATGCCAAGAATCAGCACTTGAGTGACGGTAATAACGGCGCCGCCGATCCCGAACGGTGTCGTCGGCAACAGGTTGGGATAGGGTTTGTAATTCGGTTTCCAGATGATCATGGCCACGGTTTGCAGCAGCAAGGACATGCCGATGGCAGTGATCAGGGGCGCCAGCTTGGGACTGTTGCGAAGCGGCCGGTAGGCCACCTTTTCAATGACGAAATTGAGTACGGCCGCAACCACGCAGGCAATCGCGGTGGCAATCAGCAGCACCAGCCAGCCAGCCGTGCCGGGCATCGCGTCTTTCATCAGTCCGATGATCGACCAACTGGTCAGGGCACCGACCATCAGCACCTCGCCATGCGCGAAGTTGATCAGCCCGATGATGCCGTACACCATGGTGTAACCCAGCGCGACCAGGGCATACATACTGCCCAACACCAGACCATTGATGATCTGCTGGACAAACGTCTCCATAAGCTTCTCCGATTTTTGATCGGTGCCTGAAAGTCAGCGATGTGCTGACCACCGCGGTCACCTCGTGGGCTTGACCCGTTCCTAGCAAGACAAGCTGCCTGAACCGATCACCCGTGGGACGCGACGCTGGCAGAGTTGTCGCTGCGATTGTAGCGAACGCATGTGCTCGCCCGGCGTTTGATTGGTATGGGTTTACCCTAGAGTCTCGTGCAAGGCCAGGCGCACGATGCTCGCCGCATCAACGCCGAAGAAGGCCCGCAGCGCGGCGCGCGTGTCACTGCGACCATAACCGTCGGTGCCCAGAGTCACATAGCGCCGCGACGCCGGCACATAGGCGCGCACGCTCTCTGGTACGGCACAGACATAGTCGGTCGCGGCAATGATCGGGCCGCGGCTGGCACCAAGCAATTCACAAAGGTAGGGCTGACGCGCGCCCGCTCCCGCTGCCACATCCAGGCGCTGGCAGGCCCGCCCGTCACGCGCCAGCTCGCTCCAACTCGTGACACTGAAAACGTCGACGGTCAAGCCCAACTGGGCCAATTCCTGCGCCGCCTTGATCACCTCTGTCAAAATCGCTCCCGAACCCAGCAGGGTCACGGATTTTTGTTCTTCACCCGCCTCATGCCCGTCCGACGTGCATTGATAGCTATTGAATTTGTAGCATCCACGAATCACTCCGGGCGCCGCACCGGGCGGCAGACTCGGTTGGGGGTAGTTTTCGTTCATCACCGTGATGTAGTAGAAAACGTCCTTTTGCTCGACCAGCATCTCGCGCATGCCCTGGTCCACGATCAGGGCCAGCTCACCAGCAAAGGCCGGGTCGTAGGCCTTGCAGTTGGCGATCGTGGGCGCGATCAGGTGGCTGGTACCGTCCTGGTGCTGCAGGCCCTCGCCACCCAGCGTGGTGCGACCCGAGGTGGCGCCAAGCAGGAAACCGCGCGCACGCTGATCGGCCGCGGCCCAGATCTGATCGCCGACACGCTGGAAGCCAAACATCGAGTAGTAGATGTAGAACGGCAGCATCGCCACGCCGTGCACGCTGTAGCTCGTCGCCGCGGCCGTCCAGCTGGCGATGGCGCCGGCTTCCGAAATTCCCTCCTCGAGGATCTGTCCGTCCAGCGCCTCCCGGTAGCTCAGGACCGAGCCGATGTCCTCCGGCGCATAGCGTTGGCCGACGCTGGAATAGATTCCCACCTGCTTGAACAGATTCGCCATGCCAAAAGTGCGCGCCTCGTCGGCAACGATGGGCACCACGCGCGGCCCGAGCATCGGATCCTTGAGCAGGCCGCCAAGCATGCGCACAAAGGCCATGGTCGTGCTCATTTCCTTGCCGCCGGCCTGTAGCGCAAATTGCGCGTAGCCGCCCAGCTCCGGAACGGACACCGGTTCGCACGCCGTGTAGCGCCTGGGAAGGTAGCCTCCTAAAGCCTGTCGCTGTGCGTGCAAATACTGCAGTTCGGCGCTGCCCTGGGCCGGCTTGCAGAACTCCAGGTTCCTGACCTGCTCGTCCGTCAGCGGCAGATTGAAGCGATTGCGAAAGGCGATCAGGTCGGTCTCGTCAAAGCTCTTCTGGCTATGCGTGGTCATCTTGCCCTGCCCCGCCGAGCCCATGCCATAGCCTTTCTTGGTGTGCGCCAGTACAACGCTGGGCTGCCCCTGATGTCCAGCGGCGGCCGTGTATGCGGCGAAGATCTTGACGATGTCATGGCCGCCGCGCTTGAGGCGGTCGATCTGCTCGTCGGTCATCCCCTGGGCCAGGCGCGCCAACACGTCGTTCTGACCAAAGAAGGTGTCGCGGTTGAAGCGTCCGTCCTTGGCCGCAAAGGTCTGCATCTGACCGTCAACCGTATTCGCAAAAGCGCGGGCCAGGGCACCGCTGACATCGCGTGCAAACAGCCCGTCCCAGTCGCTTCCCCAGACCAGCTTGATCACGTTCCAGCCGGCTCCCGAGAACAGGCGTTCGAGTTCATCGATGATGCGGCCGTTGCCGCGCACCGGGCCATCGAGTCGCTGCAAATTGCAGTTCACCACCCAGACCAGGTTGTCGAGCCCTTCGCGTGCAGCCAGGGTAAGTGCACTCATGCTCTCGGGCTCGTCCATCTCGCCGTCGCCGAACACCCCCCAGACTTTGCGTCCTGAACAATCAAGGACTTGCCGGTGCGTCAGGTAACGCATGAAGCGCGCGTGATAGATGGAACTGATCGGACCAATGCCCATTGAGCCGGTGGGAAATTGCCAAAAATCGGGCATCAGACAGGGATGCGGATAACTGCAAAGACCGCGCGCGCCCTGACCGGTCACGGCCACAGGCGCGGTGAGCTCCTGCCGATAGAAACTCAGATCTTGTTCGCTCAGGCGCCCTTCGAGAAAGGCCCGGGCATAGACCCCGGGCGCACTGTGCGGTTGAAAGAACACCAGGTCGCCCAGGTGCTGGCGCCCAGGCTCGTCGCGACGAGCGTGGAAAAAGTGATTGAAGCCGACCTCGAACAGGTCTGCAGCACTGGCATAGCTGGCGATGTGACCACCGAGCTCACCATAAGCCTGATTGGCGCGAACGACCATGGCCAGCGCGTTCCAGCGCATCAGGCTGGCCAGTCGCTCCTCAATGGCCAGGTCGCCTGGAAACACCGGCTGCTGGTCAACACCGACGGTGTTGACATACGGTGTGGCCAGTTCAGGCTGCCATCCCAGGCGCAGGGCGCGCGCCTGGCGCACCAGTTCGTCAAGCACAAAACCGGCACGAGCTGGACCGTGCGCCGCCGCCAGAGACAAGAACGCGTCCCGCCACTCGGCGGTTTCCTGCGGATCGGGGTCTGCCGTTGCGTCATCGATTGGATAAGTTCTCATCAAGTTTTCCTGCGACCAAAAAACGACCGGTTGACGTCTCCCTACTGCACGACAGCGATGCCGTGATTGCGAGCGCAGCGACGCGATCCACCGGCTTCGTCATTGCTCGCTGCTCCCCGGAACCGGACCGCTTCCGGCGCCCCGATTAAGCTCGCGCATTTGCGCGAGCTTTTCAGCAATCCTGATTTCAAGGCCGCGCTGCACCGGGCGGTAAAAGCCCGGCGGCTGCATCCCCTC
Organism: Pseudomonadota bacterium; assembly: GCA_021812315.1. GTDB lineage: Bacteria > Pseudomonadota > Gammaproteobacteria > Burkholderiales > Burkholderiaceae_C > Rhodoferax. The sequence continues at coordinate 372 of JAKANU010000047.1, read as the reverse complement.
GGGCAGGTAGCTCTCGCCCGCGGCAAAACCACCCTCCTCGTCGTGTGCGTAGCGGTAACCCTTACCGTAGTCCAGCGACTTCATCAATTGGGTTGGCGCGTTGCGCAGGTGCATGGGCACGGCCCGTGTGCCATCGCTCTTCACCAGCGCCCTGGCCTCGTTGAAGGCGCTGTAGATGGCGTTGGACTTGGCGGCCACGGCGAGATACACCACACACTGCGCCAGTGCCAGCTCCCCCTCGGGCGAACCGAGTCGTTCATAAACATCGGCCGCGTCGAGCGCCAGGCGCAGAGCGCGCGGGTCGGCCAGCCCAATGTCTTCGCTCGCCATTCGGATCATGCGCCGCGCGACATAGCGCGGATCGGCCCCACC
>JAKANU010000046.1 GCA_021812315.1 Pseudomonadota bacterium | reverse complement strand
ACATGGACGGTGTCGACCACGCGCACTCCGCCGAGCGCCTCCACCGTGCCCGAAAAGTGTGCCACATCCCACAGGAACAGCCCGGTCAGAAATTGGGTCGGAACCAGCAACATCATGATGATCTGATACATCATGCTTTGTAGCGGATTGAACTTGCGGTAGGCGCTTGGATGGTGCGGGTTCGGTTCGCCACGGAAGATCCCGTATCCGTAGAAGTAGATCTGCCGGAAGCTGGCCTTGAAGTACTTCATGGGGCTCAACTCAGGGTGATAGACCCTGATCTTGTCGGTGAACAGGTAAAAGGCCAGCCAGATGAAGAAGTTGGCGATCAGCGCGAAGCCAATCCAGTTGTGCGCGACCACCGCGGTTCGAAACGATACCCACTGGAACAGGTCCAGATACCTGATCTGCACCCCGGTTGCTATCAACAAGACGAAGCCGATCGCGTTCGTCCAGTGCCAGACCCTCACGGGAAGCGGGTGGATGTAGAGCCTACTCATGGTCAAGTCCCTCCTTGTTGGGCGTCTGCGCGGCCAGGCGCTCGGCTTCAAGTCTTTCCCGCGCGCTCCTGAACAGCCTCTTGAGCGCCAGATGGCCAAGCGGTACGCTGATCGAGCCGAGCAAGACGAGAACCAGCAGCCGGTCCAGCAACACGATGCGCGTGCTGCCAATGGCGTAAAACCCTCGAACCGATTCCATCGAAGTCAGTGACTTCAGCACATCGCTCTGGATTCCGTGGCGCAGCGGTCGACCGTCCGGACCGGCGATGGTCAGAGACACACTTTGAAATGGGGCAGCGCCGCTTTGATGACAAACCTTGCAATCCCTGATCGCCGTGGATGCGTCGCTCATTTGATGCGCCTGCACACCAGAGTTCACCTCCAGACGACCACGCAGACTGGTTCTTCCCTCTTCGCCGTTGCGGTTGAATTCCTTGAGCAAACTCCAAAGCGCTCGCTCGTCCAGGCCCATGTCCTTGGTATCTGCGGCGTCGGTCAGTCGCGTGAACTGCGGAACCCCGACCTTCTCGGACACCTGGCGGTCCTTGGCCAGATCGTAGAGCCTGAGGTTGACCCTGCGTTGCGCATCGGGGGCATGACAGGCCGGGCAGGAGATGGCCTCAAAGTGACGCCCGGCGTTGGGTAGCCATTGGCTGTGCGCGGCGACTGCGCCCTGATGGCAGCTCAGGCAGGCTTTCTTCACACCGTCGCCCAGCGAGGCAGCCTTCACCGCGTGGGCTTGATGGCAATTCGCGCACAGCGGGGCGGCGGTGCTTCCGCCGGCGCGCTGCTGCCCGTGAACGTCCTGCGAATAGGCTTTGAAAATGTCCTGGTGGCACCTTGCGCAAGGCGTCGACGCGATGGGCTCTGCAACTTTTCCTTGGCGCACCGTGTGCGGGTTGTGGCAGTCCGAACATAAAGGTGCCGTCTTGCTGCCTTCCCTGACGAGGGCGGCGTGCACACTATCTTCATATTGCGTGAATTTCTTGGTGTGACATGTGCGGCACAGGTCGCGCATGCTCATCGACAACTCACGTCGACTCTTGAATGGCGATGAAACCTTGGCATGGGTCTTGGGATCGACGTCGGCATGGCAGTCTTCGCAGGCCGTTGCGGCATGCATGGAGTCCAAATACGCCTGCGTCGAGATTCTCAGTGACACAGGCTCGGCGCCTTCGAACTGCTTGACCATGGGCTTGTCATGGCATGCCAGGCAGGCCCTTGTTTCAGTTGAAAGTGGCGCCGCCAGCGCGTGAACCGTTGTAGCGCACAGGCCGGCGACAAGGACCACTGTGGCTGCAAGCATCATGATTTGCTTCTGCGCCAGGGCGGCGTATTGGAGAACGCAGCGGGTTGTTGACATAGGGGTACTTTCGGATCGGTGCGGCGATGACCGCGAACCACCAGGGAATCACTCTTCCCTGGTGGCGAGCAGGTCATTGGGCGGGCGTCTTGCTGTCTGTGAGGGCCTGAAGGCCAACCCAGGCCAGCATCCCGAGTCCAACCAGGGGCAGCGTGACAGCGTAGGCCAGGCCAATGAAGGGTGCGGCGACGAACAGACCGACGTTCTTGAGCACACCCGGCGCCCGCTTGGCCGCGCGTGTCTGTAGCAAAGCCTTGCCACCAATCCAGGCGAGCATCGCCAGACCGACGACGGGCAGCAGGACGGCGTAGGCCAGACCGATGAAGGGAGCCGCCATAAGCAGGGCCACGTTCTTCACATGGTTTGGCTTTGCTGCCGTGGCCACGGCTTTCACTGCCGTAGATTCGGCCGCCATTGATGTTGGCTGGGCCTGCGCTTCGGGATGGAGCAGTGCCGTCGTGGCGCTTTGTTCGATCATCTCTGGCGACAGGGGCTTGTTCAGGAAGGCCGAGACCCCCAGGGCCCGAGCCCTTTGCTCGTTGGCGGTTGTCCCGTAGCCGGTGACGATCACCACCGGTGTCCAGGGTCGCCTGGCCTTGACCCGTTCGGCCAACTCGACGCCGTCCATGCCGGGCATCTTGATGTCCGTGAAAACCACGTCATACTCCTGCTCGCGCAGCTTTTCCAGTGCCTGCGCGGCATTCTCGGCAGTGATGACGACGTAACCCTTTTCCTTGGACAGAACGCGGTTGAAGCTCTTGCCGACCACGGGGTCGTCATCGACGACCAGGACTTTACGTAATGCACTCATGACTTTCTCCTTTGCAAAACCGACCTGTTCAGCGAGATTGCTGCCAGGTACCAACTTCAATTCATTTCGCTCATGACTCTTGACCTCACTGCATCGCTGCGCTCGGCGCCGGTCGATCCTGGCGAAGTAGCCACCTCTTGTGCAGCACGGCGCCATTGGCGGCGTTGACCAAGTCCTCAGGACCGGCTGGCTTGGCCAGATAGTCGTAGGCGCCCAGAGTGACGGCGGCCTTTGCCGACTCAACAGCGGGATATCCGGTGATGATGATGACCTCGCTCTCCGGCCAGCGCTCCTTGATCGTCTTGAGCACGGCCATCCCGTCCATGCCAGGCATGCGCAGGTCGAGAAGCACGACGTCAAAGCGGTGTTCGTCCATGAGTGTCAAAGCGTCATAACCATTTCGCACAACCTCGACCTTGCAGTGTTGTCCCGCCAGCGACCTGACGTAGCTGCGTTGCACCACTTCTTCATCATCCACGACCAAAATGCTTGACTGCATCATCATTTGATCACCTCTTATGATTTCATGATGACTATAAGCAGAACCCGTGCCAGCATTCTATGAATTTGAAAAAAAGTGTTTAAAATCAAATATATAGCTGTTATTGATGTGAATTTTTTGGAACTCAATGAAGTCAAAATGCGGTGTTTTAAGTACAATAAAAATATACATAAATTTGTAATGAATATAAAATTCATACCACTTCTTCGGATGATGACCTAAACCATTCATATGAATATTATTTTTGTACTAAATTCTTTGAAAATGGTCAAAAGATTCAGCATTTCTACTGCTCAGGCGAGTTAGGAGCCAAGTTTGGCTATTTTTAACTACAGATTGACGAATATCAGAACAGAATTACCGAAAGCTGGCTTTTGCGGGGAATTTGCACACAATTCCATCAGCCGATCGGTTCACCCTTTGTGCTGTCTGGCCCGTGGACGGTGTTCAGGGGCAGAGCCGCTCGGCGCCGTTGAAGTCAATGTATGCATTTATCCGCAAACCATGGTGCGCGGTCTTTAAAGGAAACCTAGCAATGAAACTTTCCATCTCCAAGAACCTCATTGGACTCTGCGTTGTCGGTCTGGGTGTTACGGCATTCCCGGCAGCATCATTCGCCGCCGCGGACGCCGAAGCTGCAGCGGCCCTGGCAAAGAAGAGCGGATGTCTGATGTGCCACGCCGTTGACAAGGACAAGTCTGCGTCGTCTTTTCAAAAGATTGCTGCCAAGTGGAAGGGCAACGCCGACGCCCAAACCAAGCTGGTCGAAATCGTGACCACGGGACCGAAGGTCAAGCAGAAGGACGGCTCCGAGCAGGATCACAAGGTGCTCGCCAGCAAGGACGCGAACGAAATCAAGAACGTCGTTGCCTGGATCCTGTCCCAGTAGGGTCCTGAGGCCCGGAAGAAGTCATGCTTCGGCAACGGAAGTAATATCGGATGCGGCGCGAGCACTCTGGTTGAGGCTTGCATCGCTCCCCGGTTCTGAAACCTACTTCCAAGCCAAGGCATGATGGCTCTATTGCAAAGGGTTCGCCGCTCAAGCGTCGAGATTGACGGCCGCGTTAACGGAGAAATCGGCGCCGGGCTGCTGGTTCTGCTATGCGCCGAGCACGGTGACAGCGAAGCGCAAGCCGACAAGATGCTGGCGAAGATCCTGAAACTGCGCGTCTTCAACGATGCCGCGGGCAAGATGAATCGCAGCGTGCAGGATATCGATGGCTGTGGCACGGCGGGCGGCCTGCTTGTGGTCAGCCAGTTTACTCTGGCCGCCGACACATCACGTGGCAACCGCCCGGGCTTCAGCGCTGCAGCGCGACCCGACGTCGGCCGTCGGCTCTACGAATACTTCGTTGCCAAGGCTCGGCTGGCACACACCGTGGTCCAAACCGGCGAGTTCGGTGCCGACATGCAGGTCCACCTGAGCAATGACGGACCGGTGACCATCCCGCTGCGAATTCCCCCGTCCGCCTAGGCATACGGTCTTCCGCAAGCGTCATCGCTGCGCCCAATGCAAGGCATCAATAGGGATCGGCAAACCCCAAACGGGCCAGGATGTCGGCCTCGCGCAGTTCCATCACGGCCGCATCTTCGGCCAGATCGTGATCCCAGCCCTGCGCGTGCAGGGTGCCATGAACGATCAGGTGCGCATAGTGAGCCTGCAGCGTCTTGCCTTGCTGCCGGGCTTCCTGTGCCACCACCGGGGCGCAGAGAACCAGGTCGGCACTGACCACTGGCACTCGCGCGTAGTCGAAGGTCAGCACATTGGTGGCGTAGTCCTTGCCGCGGTAGTCGCGGTTCAAGGCCCGGCCCTCCTGCGCGCCGACGACGCGCACGGTGATCTCGGCGTCGGCCGCCAGCGCATGGCGAATCCAGCGCGCCACCTTGTGCCGGGGCAGGGCGGCGCGGTGCGTCGCCAGGCCGTCGAAGCTAGCGAATTGCAACGAAAGTGTCAGCGTGTTTGACATCAATTATTCAAGCAAATCGCCTTGCGGAGTCCGTGTCATAAGCGTACCCAGCTATAAATTCAATAGCGCTGTCACGCTTGGTCGGCTTTCTTTGCCGCGGCCGGTCGCGCCCGGTGTCGCTTTGTGTCCGCTGCGGCGTCCTCACGCACCGGACTTCTTGATACCCCCGAGGCGTCGTAGGCATCGACAATGCGTGCCACCAGGGGATGACGCACTACGTCGGCACTGGTCAGACGGCAGACGGCGATCCCTTCAACCCGCTTGAGTACGCGCTCGGCATCGATCAGGCCGCTGAGCTGGGTCGCAGGCAGGTCGATCTGGCTTACGTCGCCGGTGACGACGGCCTTGGAGCCGAAGCCGATGCGCGTCAAAAACATCTTCATTTGCTCGGGTGTCGTGTTCTGCGCCTCGTCGAGAATCACAAAGGCTGCATTCAGCGTGCGTCCGCGCATGAATGCAAGTGGAGCGATCTCAATGAGCTGGCGCTCCAGCGCCTTTTGCACCTGGTCAAAACCCATCAGGTCATACAGCGCGTCGTACAGCGGGCGCAGGTAGGGGTCGATCTTCTGCGTCAGGTCGCCCGGCAAGAAACCCAGTCGTTCCCCGGCCTCGACCGCGGGGCGTGTCAGGATGATGCGCTGCACCGTGCTGCGCTGCAAGGCGTCCACGGCCATCGCCACCGCCAGATAGGTCTTGCCAGTGCCCGCTGGGCCAATGCTGATCGTGATGTCATGGCTGGCAATGCAGTCCACGTATCTGGCCTGGTTGAGGGTGCGGGGCTTCAGGTCGGCGCGTCGGGTCTTCAGCTCCGGGCCGCCGAGGTCGCGACCGTCGCTGGCGAGCATCAGTTGCACGGTCGCAGGAGCGATCGGGCGTGCGGCCATCTCGTACAGGGCCTGGAGCATTTCGAGGGCACGCGCCGCATTGGCCTTGCTGCCATCAATCTTGAACTGCTCGTGGCGGTGTGCAATCTTGACTTGCAAGGCGACTTCGATGGTGCGCAGATGCTCGTCCATGGGGCCGCAAAGATGCGACAGGCGGTTGTTGTTGGGCGGCGAAAACAGGTGTCTGAGGATCAAGCTGATAATTCCTCCAAAGGTTTCCCATGATAGGCAATAAATGATCGGCAAACTCACCGGCACCTTAAGCGACAAGAATCCACCCCAGGTGTTGGTGGATTGCCACGGCGTGGGCTATGAAGTTCACGTGCCCATGAGCACGTTCTACAACCTGCCCGAGCTCGGTGCCCAGATCAGTTTGCTGACGCACTTTGTGGTTCGCGAGGACGCACAAATCCTCTTCGGGTTTGCATCGGCACCCGAACGCGAAGCGTTTCGTCAGCTCATCAGGATATCCGGTGTCGGGCCGCGTACGGCACTGTCGGTGCTCTCGGGCATGAGCGTCGATGAACTGGCGCAGGCGGTCACGCTGCAGGAAGCGGGTCGCCTGGTCAAGGTGCCGGGCATTGGCAAGAAGACCGCCGAGCGTCTGTTGCTGGAACTCAAGGGCAAGCTCGGTCCGGACATCGGAGCGTCAGCCAGTGTGGCACATGGTACGCAAGCCGACATCTTGCAGGCGCTCGTGGCGCTTGGCTACAGCGACAAGGAGGCCGCGCTCTCGCTGAAGGCTCTGCCGCCTGAAGTCGGGGTGAGCGACGGCATCAAGCTGGCGCTACGCGCGTTGGCGAGATAGGTGCCTGACAATCGTGTGATGCGCAGCGGCGCGCGCACCGGGCTATAGTCGCTACTGCATCTGCCTTCCTACACACCGTGAGCATCCAAACCGACGATTTCGTTCTGCCACCGGCCAAGCGCATGGTCTCCGGCGCGCCTGCTTCACCCAATGAAGAGGCGCTGGAGCGTGCGCTGCGTCCGCGCAAGCTCGCTGATTACGTCGGGCAGACCAAGGCACGAGAACAACTTGAGATCTTCATTGGTGCGGCGCGCATGCGCCAGGAGGCGCTGGACCACGTGCTGCTGTTTGGTCCGCCTGGACTGGGCAAGACCACGCTGAGCCACATCATCGCGCATGAGCTGGGCGTGAACCTGCGCCAGACCAGCGGCCCGGTGCTGGAAAAGCCGAAAGACCTGGCGGCCCTGCTGACCAATCTGGAAAAGAACGATGTTCTCTTTATCGACGAAATTCATCGCCTGAGCCCGGTGGTCGAAGAAATTCTCTACCCCGCGCTGGAGGACTACAAGATCGACATCATGATCGGCGAAGGCCCTGCCGCGCGCTCGATCAAGCTCGACCTGCAGCCGTTTACGCTGGTTGGCGCGACCACCCGCGCGGGCATGCTGACGAATCCGCTGCGTGACCGCTTTGGCATCGTCTCGCGGCTCGAGTTCTACTCGGCCGACGAACTCGCGCAGATTGTCCGGCGCAGCGCCGGCTTGCTCAAGGTCGCCACCGATGAACCGGGTGGCTTCGAGATTGCACGCCGCGCCCGTGGCACGCCACGTATCGCCAATCGCCTGCTGCGCCGGGTGCGTGACTTTGCCGACGTCAAGGGCGCCGGGCAAATCACGCTCGATATTGCCAACCGTGCGCTGGCCATGCTCGATGTCGATCCGCAGGGCTTTGACATCATGGACCGCAAGTTGCTTGAAGCCGTGATTCACCGTTTTGACGGCGGCCCGGTCGGCCTGGACAACATCGCGGCAAGCATCGGTGAGGAGCGCGAAACCATCGAGGACGTGATCGAGCCGTACCTGATCCAGCAAGGCTACCTGCAGCGCACGCCACGCGGTCGCATCGCCACGCTGGCAGCGTACCGGCATCTGGGCGTGACGCCGCCGAGCGCGCAACACAACGCCGAATTGTTTGCCGGTCTGGCCCACGAACCGATGAAGCCCGACGCGCCTGCCTAGATGCGTCAGCGCGTGGCCGCCTTGTCGATCGCGGCGCGCAGTTCGGTGTAGCTGAGCGTGACGGCAAACTGGGGAAACTCGCGGATCACGTTTTGCGGGGGATGAAACAGGATGCCGGCGTTGGCCGCGCTCAGCATCGCGATGTCGTTGTAGGAGTCGCCGGCCGCGATCACCTTGAACTGCAGTTCCCGAAACCGCTGCACCGCTTCCTTCTTCTGATTCGCCATGCGCAGGTGATAGTTGACCAGAAAGCCGTTTGCGTCGGCCTCAAGCCGGTGGCAGAACAGAACCGGCATGTTCAGTTGCGCCATCAGCGGCATGGCAAATTCATAAAAAGTGTCGGACAGGATGATGACCTGATAGTCGCGCCGCAATGTGTCGAGAAACTCGCTGGCGCCGGGCAGCGGCCCCATCTCCGAGATGACTTTTTGAATGTCGCCCAGGCCGAGCTGGTGCGTCCTGAGCAGGTCCAGCCGGTACTTCATCAGTTTGTCGTAGTCGGGCTCATCGCGCGTGGTGCGCGCCAGCGCCGCAATGCCGGTACGACTGGCAAACTGGATCCAGATCTCCGGCACCAGGACACCTTCGAGGTCAAGACAAACGAGCTGCACTGAAATTCTCCGAGCTTGGTGTTAGACGAGTGTAGAGGCAGGCCTGGCGGGTGCGGCGTTGTGGACGATCAAGAACTGCGCCAGATAGTAGGTGCCCAGTACCCACAAGGACACCAGCGGCAGCGCTTGCACAAAGCGGTTGACGGCAATCAGTGAGTCGCTGAGCATGAACACAGCCGCACCCAGCGCCACGGCGATGGCCGCTGGATCGCGCAACTGGGTCGCTCGGCCGATTGCCTGCGCCACCATCAGGGCAATCACGCTGACGTAGGCTGCCACCGCGATCCTGAGCACCGGGTCGGTCAGGCCGGGCCAGATCCATGCATACATGGCGGCGCCCACGCCAAGCGTGCCCAGCAGCGCCAGGCGGCTGGCAAACCAGGGCACGCCCTGACCGAACAAGGCGATGTAGAACAGATGCGCGATCAGGAACGATGCCAGGCCGGGGATGAAGTAGTTGCCCGGCAGCATCAGGAACACGTCACCCGCCAACGAGGCCGTCAATGCGGCCATCAAATAATAATCAAATCGCCCTAAGACGCCCGATGAATAAGCGCGTACAGCTACGAAAACAATAGTAATCAGCATGACCCCCGGTTTCAATAAGTAGTGCGGCAGGCGCAGTCCGAACACGCTGGTCAGGATCGCCAGCAAGGCGGTCGCGATCAGCAGCAGTTCGAGCCGATGCAGGCGCGCCGGTGCATGCGTCATGGCACGCTGGCCCAGAGGGCTGGCACACTCTGGTCGCCGTCAAACAGCCGGTCACCGTCAGGCTCGGGCTGACCGGTGGTGCTCAAGTCGGCAAAGTTGTGCCGAGCAGCATCGAGCAGGTGTGAGGGGACGAGGTTGTGCAGGGCCGTGAACATGGTCTTGCTACGCCCCGGGTGCTGGCGATCCCAGTCGCGCAGCATCTGTCCGATCTGGCGCCGCTGCAGGTGCTCCTGGCTACCGCACAGATTGCAGGGGATGATCGGAAACTGCCGGTATCGGGCCCAGCGCGCGAGGTCATCTTCATTCACGTTGGCCAGCGGGCGGATGACCATGTGGTCGCCGTCATCGCTGACCAGTTTGGGCGGCATGCTCTTGAGCTTGCCACCGAAAAACAGGTTCAGAAAAAAGGTCTGCAGGATGTCGTCACGGTGGTGTCCGAGCGCAATCTTGGTGACCTTCAGCTCGTCGGCCACCCGGTACAGAATGCCGCGGCGCAACCGGCTGCAAAGGCTGCACATGGTCTTGCCCTCAGGCACCACCTTCTTCACGATGCTGTAGGTATCCTGTGTTTCGATGTGGAATTCAACGCCGAGCCTGGCCAGATAGTCGGGCAGGATATGTGCCGGAAATCCCGGCTGCTTTTGGTCGAGGTTGACGGCCACCAGATCAAACTGCACCGGCGCTCGCGCCTGCAGCTTGAGCAAGATATCCAGCAGACCAAAGCTGTCCTTGCCACCGGAAACGCAGACCATCACCCGGTCGCCTTGCTCGATCATGTTGAAGTCGATGATCGCTTGGCCCACCTGGCGGCACAGGCGCTTTTCCAGCTTGTGAATTTCGCGCTCGACCTTCGGGTCTGTTCTGGCTGCGTGCTCAGGGGCGCTAACTTCCTCGTCGATCCAGACGGCGCTCATTCGATGGTTCCATTGGTTTGCTGAGGGTCGATTTTCTCTTACTTTCTTCTTCTCACCACTGCCCCGCCTCAAAGCGAATCGCCACCTCGCAGTCGTCAAAAATCTCCAGCTTGGCAATCTTCACGCGAACGCCCACGACGCCGGGGAGTTTCATCAGTCGGTGCGCGAGCTTGCCGATCAGGGTCTCAAGCAGATTGACGTGCTCGACCGTGCACTCGTCGATGATGATCTGGCGCACCTTGCGATAGTCCAGCACGCGGTGAATATCGTCGTCGGCGGGCAGCAGCGGCTGCCGGCCCAGACTGAGTTCAGCGTCCACCTGGATCGGTTGTGGCGATCGCTTCTCCAGTTCCAAGATGCCCAGACTGGCGTTGAAGCGCAGGCCAGTCAGCGTCAGGGTTTGGTTCCCCAGGGTCGGCGTCGTCATGGTGCAGTACTCGGGTGCGCCGCCGCTACAGCATCGAAAAATCGCGTTCGAACTTCATCAGGTGCTGACCACCGTCGACCAGCAGCGTGCTGCCGGTGATCGATGCATTGTCGATCGCGAACCTGACCGCCGCGGCAACGTCCTGCGGGGTGGACGAGCGCCCCAGCGGCGAGAGCCGGTGCAGGGCCTCGAACTTTTCCTGACTCAGCAACTGACTGGGCAGGGTCAGGCCTGGTGCCACGCCAACGACGCGCAAATGTGGACCCAGCGCCATGGCCAGCATGGTGGTGGCCGCCTGCAGCGCGGCCTTGGACAGGGTATAGCTGAAAAAATCCGGGTTCTGATTCCACAGCTTTTGATCCAGCAGATTGACGACCACGCCCTGAGCCTGACGCTCGAACAGGTGCTTGTGCAGTGCCTGCGCCAGCAAGATCGGGGCGCCGGTGTTGCAGCGCAGGTGCCGTTGCATCGCCTCAAAACCAAAGTTCTGGGCGCTGTCGTGCTCAAACACCGAGGCGCTGTTGACAATGGCCGTCACCGGTCCGAGGGAAGTGACGACTTGATCGAGCAGGCCGCGAACCGCTTCCTCGTCCTCAAGATCCGCAGGAAATGCGGCGCTGGCGCGCGTCAGACGGGCACAGTCAGCTACGGTTTTTGTAGCATCGGCGATGGCGCTACGGTAGTGCACGGCAACTTGCCAGCCGTCGCGCGCCAGCGTCAACGCGATTTCGCGCCCCAGCCGCTTGGCAGCGCCGGTGACCAGCACGGTGCGCTTGACCTGGGGATCGGGCATTCGTGGACAATGAAGCTCGTGATGACGACAGTCCAGAGTTTAACCAGTGCCGTACCGGAGCCGATTGCGCGGGCGATCGAGGCCGGGGCCGGCTGGCTGGCGTTCGACGATTTCATGGCCCTGGCTCTGTATGCCCCGGGCCTTGGGTACTACGCCGGAGCGAGCGCCAAGTTCGGTCGCATGCCGCAGACGGCAGGCGGCAGCGACTTTGTCACCGCCCCTGAACTCACAACACTGTTCGGCCAGACGCTGGCAGCCCAGGTGCAGCAGGCCCTGCAGGTGACGCAGACCAGGGAAGTTTGGGAGTTTGGTGCCGGCACAGGGGCTTTGGCGCAGCAACTGCTGCAGACACTGGACGCATCCGGCCAGTCGCTCTGGCGCTACCACATCGTCGAGCTGTCGGGTAGTTTGCAGGCGCGCCAGCGGGCCGTTTTGGGCGACTACGGTGAACGCGTGTGCTGGCACACCGAATTACCGGCGCAAATGAATGGGGTCGTGCTTGGCAACGAGCTTCTTGATGCGATGCCGGTCAAACTGCTGGCGCGACTCGATGGACAGTGGCACGAGCGCGGTGTCGCTCAGGGACCGGCGGGCCTGGTCTGGCGCGACCGACCGACGGCACTGCGACCGCCGCTAGCCATTGAGGGCGATCACGATTACCTGACCGAAATCCACCCCCAGGCAGAAGCCTTTGTGCGCACGCTGGCGCAGCGCCTGGTCCGCGGCGCGGTATTCCTGATCGACTACGGTTTTCCGGAGCACGAGTACTATCACGTGCAACGGCATATGGGCACGCTGATGTGCCATCGCGGGCACCGGGCCGATGCCGATGTCCTGACCGACGTGGGCGGGAAGGACATCACGGCGCACGTCAACTTTACCGGCATTGCGCTGGCAGCTCAGGAGGCAGGTCTGGGTGTGCTTGGTTACAGCACCCAGGGGCGTTTCCTGATCAATTGTGGACTCGGTGCGCGCCTGCACAGCGCATCCGTACCCGAGCGAATCATGGCGCAAAGACTACTCACCGAGCACGAGATGGGCGAACTGTTCAAGGTCATCGGACTGCACGTCGGCGAGCCATGGGATGCGATCGGTTTCTCCCAGGGTGACCGCACACATACCCTGTAGCTGCGTCGGAGCAGACCTCAAGCGCAGGCTTGCGCGAAGCGTTCGAATTCGGCTGCCGGCAAGGGCGGCGCGAACCAGGGGCCTTGCGCATAATCGCAGCCTGCCGCCACGAGCATCTCCCGCTGTGGTCCGGATTCCACGCCTTCGGCGATCACGCGGATGTCGAGTTCATGCGCCATGGCGATGATCGCCTTGCAAAGTGCCAAATCGGTGGAATCCGCGACCAAATGTCGGACAAACGACGCACTGATCTTGATGAAGTCGATGTCAAACCTCTGCAGGAACGCCAATGACGAATATCCGGTACCAAAGTCGTCGAGGGAAATGCCCAGCCCCGCGTCGTGCATCTCGAGCAGTTGTTCGGCGGTGCCCGCGCTGTCCTGCAACAGGGCCTCGGCAATTTCCACCACCATGGCTGCGCCCGGCAGCTGCACGGCCTGGAGCTGGCGTACCCAGCTATCTTGGGTTTTCCTGCTGTGACGAAATTGCGCCAGCGATTTGCCAAGACTGACCCGGAAATCTGGGGCCAGCGTCGCGCGCCAGGCCTTGACCTGGCGCGCCGCCTGCACAAACGCCCAGTTACCGACCTCGACGATCAGGCCGCTGGCTTCAGCCACAGGTCCGAAAGCCGTGCGCTCCAGTTGGCCGCGCCGTGGGTGCTGCCACACCAGCTCTGCCGCGGCCATGCTCACGGCGCCCGTGGAGAGCTCGACCACCGGGTGGTAGAGCATCTGGAATTGCTCGCCGGCCAAGGCGTTGCGCAGGTCGTTGACCAGACGCAGTCGGCTTTGAGCGGCTTCCTGCAGGGCCGGCGTAAAAAAGCTGAAGCAGTTGCGCCCGGCTTCCTTGGCCACGTAAAGTGCCTGATCTGCGTTCTTCAACAGGTCTTCGATGTTGTGCTCGAC
>JAKANU010000356.1 GCA_021812315.1 Pseudomonadota bacterium | reverse complement strand
CTGTCGAGGGGGCGATTCAGAAAACGGAAAATAAAGCACGTTAAGCTACCTATAGCTTAACTCGGGTTTTCGTTCACTCTGCGCCGCAGCCCCTATGGTAAGAAAGGCTGGTGTTTATTCAGCCTAAGCTTGCGCCTGGTTCTTCTGTCCAACCAGACTCAGCCGGACAAGGTCAGGAACGCCTTCAACGCGCAGCTTCGTCATCATGCGAGCCTTGTGTACTTCCACGGTACGTGTGCTGATGCCCAGAGCTTCGGCAATTTCGCGATTGTGTTTCCCGATAAGGGGGCATCACAGAAAACGGAAAAAATCGTACGCTAAGCCTTTTGCAGCGTCATAACGCAAACAGCCCGCACAAAGGCGGGCTGTCGATGATGCAGGGGAAAGGCTGACGCTACCCGCAGCGTCCGCGCTGTTCCTGGATCGGTGGGCATTTCACCGAGCCGAAGGAACAGAATACGCAGCAGTCGCCAGGGTTGGGGCGCAGCAGGGCCTTGCAATTGCGGCACTCGTGGTAGAACTGGCAAGCGTCAGTCGGCATGGTTTCCTGCTGGATGAATACACAGTGTGGGCACGTCAACATGGACTCCAGGACGATTGGACTCACGACTCACTTGTTCCCGGTGGCGCGGATGCTCAGATTTACCTTGCCCTTGCTGGCAAGGTGCGCAGCAACGTGGATCGCGCTTGCCTCGCTGATCTTGAGCGTTGAAGCCAAGGCGGTTGTATCCACCTCGCTCTGCTGCTCAAGCGCCGTCAGTGCCTCACGTTCCAAGCTTTCCATCCACTCGCCGAATAGGGAATGAAGTTCCGGCGTGGCAAAAGCGGCCAGCGAGGTGGTCTTGTGCATGGTGGCCAACATCTCCGAGCACATGCCCATGCACATCTCCATCATATGTTGCATGGGGTTGCCCGCTTCGCTGCCCGGCTGGCTTCCCATCTGCCCCATCATTTTCTGCATCATGGCCATGGGGCCTTCGCCGCCCGAGCCCATTTCGGCCATCATTTTTTTCATCATGCCCATACCCATCATCATCGGATTGGCCGCGCCTCCTTGTTCGGGTTGCGATTCGCTGCTGGCTTTGGTGTCTTGATCTTTGAGGTCCATGTTAAATCTCCTGGTGAATGATTCGCTTGATGGGCCGTGCCCTACGAGTTCTCAGCCCGAACCTTCTTGGCCAAGAGCCTCGCGCTGCTCGCGCCCACGGTCATGGCGACGCTGATCGCCTCATCGATCTCCGCATCGCTCGCCTGGAGTTCCCGCAGGACACCGAGGGCGTATTTCGTACAGGGCTCGCAGCTTGCGCCCAGCGCGGCGCCGAGACAGATCAGGTGGCGCGTCTTCCGGTCTAGCGCGCCCTCTGGGCCGTACACGGCTGCATGAAAACTGTTGTAGTGCTCAATAACGTCATGATTGTCAGCCATGGTTCACTCCTGTTCTGAATCAGTGGGTACGGACGAAGATTGCGCCGTAGTGGTAGGGCGGCAGCTCGACCAGCATTTCCCGTTTGAATCCAGCCGGCTCAACGATCGCGCAGGTCTGTTCCGGCGACATGCGCATGTCGGTCTTCGGCCCTCGCGGTTGGCCGAGAACGGTCGTTTCTTCACGCGGCAGGGGATGCCAATTAACGATGGCAAAGCGGCCATCTGGCTTTAAGGCCGCAGCAACCTCTCGGGCCAGTCCCGTCTTGTCCGGCGCACCGTGGAAGGTGTTGGCGATCAACACATAGTCCACCGGCGCGCCCAGCAGACGGCTCAGTTCCATGGCATCTCCGAGCAGCCACTCACAGTTGGACAGCCCGTCACACGCGGCTTGCGCCTGCTCCAGCATGGCGGGGTCGAGGTCAATTCCGATAACGTGCCCCGGCCCAACCTGGCGGGCAATGGCGGCGGTGAAATAGCCGTCGCCACAACCCAGATCGACGACCGTCATCCTGCGCTCGATGCGTAAGGCCCTGGCAAAGCCATCGGGGTCGGGCCACAGGGCATGCCACCAGTTCCTGTCGGGCATGACCGTGGCCGGAAACAGTCGGTCCTGAGTCGTCATTCGAGATCCTTCTTCATTCGCTGATATTCCTCCTGGCCAATTTCCCCACGGGCATAACGCCGGTCGAGGATTTCACGCGCACTGTCCTCTTTTTCACGCATCCCGCGTCCGCCGCACATGGGCAAGCCGCCACTACGGAAAAGGAAGACCAACATCACGACAAGAAAGATCAACGGAAATATCCACATCAACGGAAACCACTCCCACGGTCCATGTGCCCACATAGTTACGTTACCTCCTTGGACGCTGACGCAGCCAATTTGCGTTTGGTCGGTTGGCTGCGTTGATTGGTCTCACTGGCGACAGGGGCCGGGCGTGCATCCAACCAGCGCGTCAGATCGTGCAGGATGCGCAGCAATTCGGCATCGGCGAGACAGTAATAGATAAACGGCCCACGACGCTCGGCACGAACGAACCCCGCCTCCCGTAGGACGCGCAAATGGAATGAGACGTTGGTTTGTCCCATGCCCGTCGCATTGATGATGTCCGTCACCGGACGGCATTCGAGCCCCAGCCCACATAGGATGCGCAGCCGGTTCGGCTCCCCGAGCACTTTGAGGGCCGGGATGAGTTGAACTTGGTCGGGCTTGGATTTCATATAGACTTCCACGCATATAAATGCACTTTTATATTGTAGGCGGAACCGGACTGATGTCAAACGTCCAGTTGAGGCATACCCTAACCTGATGTCAGATGCCATGTGCAAACACCGTCAGAATAGAGTTGTGATTTGTATTTATTGACACAAGCAGCCAAGGGTAATAGATTTCATCCTGACACTTTTACCTTTGGAGGCATCTTGCAAGGTCAACGCATCGGCTATGTCCGCGTCAGCAGCTTCGACCAGAACCCTGATCGGCAACTGGAGAAAATCGAAGTTGGCAAGGTATTCACCGATAAGGCTTCAGGCAAGGACACGCAACGTCCCGAACTTGAAAGGCTGCTGGCCTTCGTCCGGGAGGGCGACACCGTGGTGGTGCACAGCATGGACAGGCTGGC
>JAKANU010000355.1 GCA_021812315.1 Pseudomonadota bacterium | reverse complement strand
GCAGCCACGACCATGTAGGGGATGGTTTTCTCCTTCGGGTTCTTCATCAGCACCGGCAAACCGAGATACATCACGTACAGGGAGTACAGGCCCGCCAGCAATGCCAGCACAGAAAGGGCCGGTATCACGTGAAAGACGCCGGCGACCATGGCCGGCGTACTGGAGTAGACCGTCAACTTGACGGCATTCATCAGGTTCGGTGCTCCACCAAAGGTGTTGGCCAGCGCATTGATCAACCAGCCCCAGACAATGACCATGACCAGCGTCATCACATACTGGCTCACCATCATTCCCAGGCCCGTCAAGACCGGCACCCTGATGGAAAATCCAAAGCCGCCCATGCCAAATACGCTCATGCCGATGAACCCGGCAATCGCAGGAATCGCGGCCAGCGCGACCATGTAGGGCACAAACAGGCTGCGCCAGTCGGCGTTCTCCTGCTCAATCGCGACCCAGGTCGCGGCTGGTTTGACGATGATATTGCTGACTCGCTCGACGATATTCATGACGGCATCCTCGAAGGTGGGTTGGAACACAATATGCCGTTGCAGTTTACGATAAACGTGTCCAATGACAAAGCACAAAATCGCGAGCGCGCAAGAGGTTTGAAGGTCGTCCCACGTCGTGAAGGAGCAAATGGATGTCTGCTGTCAAACAAGATCAAGCACAAGGGCCACGGGTTGCCCTGATCACGGGAGCGAACACCGGGATCGGCCGCGTCACGGCGCGTGAGCTTGCCCGGCAAGGCGTGCACGTCTTTGTCGCCTGCCGCTCGGCCGAGCGCACGCAGGGCCTTCTCGATGAGGTTCGAGCTGCCGATCCCGGTGCAAGGATTGAATGGCTGGAGCTGGATCTGACCAGCTTCAAGTCGATCCACCAATGCGCACAGGCATTTCTGGCCACCGGCCTGCCTTTGCACCTGTTGATCAACAATGCGGGCTTGGCCGCGTCGCGTGGATTGACCCAGGACGGCTTCGAACTGGCCTTTGGCGTCAACCACGTCGGACATTTCCTGTTGACTCAATTGCTGCTCGATCGGATCAAGAGCTCGGCACCCGGGCGCATCGTCACGGTTGCGAGCAAGGCGCACTATCGGGCACCCGGCATTGACTGGACAGCTGTGCGCCAACCCACAAAAACCACGACCGGCCTGAACGAGTATTGCGTTTCCAAACTTGCCAACGTACTGTTTAGCGCCGAGCTAGGTCGCAGGTTGCAGGGCAGCGGCGTGACGACCTATTCACTTCATCCCGGTGTCGTCGCCTCCGACGTCTGGCGCTCCGTCCCGTGGCCGCTGCGCTCGATGGCAAAACTGTTCATGATCTCGACCGAGAAAGGTGCCACCACCTCACTGTATTGCGCCAACTCACCGAGCGTTGTTGACCAAACCGGTCTTTATTACGACGCTTGTCGCGTCAAAGAGCCCAGCCGGGCTGCCCGTGACACAAGCTTGGCCGCGGCCCTTTGGAAAGCCAGCGAGGACTGGGTTCGTTAGCGCACGAATCGCTTCACAAGGTCCATCAGTTCGTCAACGGCGGCGTCGCCATCGCCGGAATGAATGGCCGAACGCACACAGCCATTGGTGTGATTGGCCAGCAATTTCATCGCCAGCGCATCAAGTGCCGACTGGATCGCCCCGATTTGTGTCAGAACGTCCACACAGTAGCGGTCGTCTTCGACCATCTTCGCCACGCCGCGTACCTGCCCTTCAACACGATTGAGGCGCTTGAGCAGCGCGGACTTGTTGGGCTGCACCACCGGATGCTGGTGGTGCTGACACTTGGCGCCCTCAGCGCGCGACTTCAAAGCCGGCATCTTCAACGCTGCGCTTGAGCTGATCGAGCCCGACCCGGTCCGGGTCATACTCGACCACGGCGCAAGCCTTCTCAAGCGATACCTCGGCTTTCGCAACGCCGTCGAGGCCCTGCAGGACGTTCGTCACGCTGCGTACACAGCCCCCACAGGTCATTCCTGAAACTTCCATGATTGCAGTTTGCATCGATTTCTCCTTTCGTTGAACAATGATAGACGGCCAAGACCCCTCAGCGACGCTGCCAGCGCCGCAGCAAAAGTGAATTGCTCACCACGGAGACCGAAGACAGCGCCATCGCTGCACCGGCAATGACCGGGTTCAGCATTCCCGCCGCCGCCAGAGGAATCCCGAGCACGTTGTATATGAAGGCAAAGAACAGGTTTTGCCGGATCTTGCCGAGCGTGGCCCGCGACAGACTGATCGCATCGACGAGCGAGAGCAAGTCGTTGCGCATCAGCGCAATGTCTGCGGCTTCGATGGCGACGTCTGAACCTGCGCCGATAGCAAAGCTGACGTCAGCGGCGGCCAGCGCCGGGGCATCGTTGACGCCGTCGCCCACCATCCCGACAACTTGCCCGGCAGACTTGAACTCGGCCACCGCTGCCGCCTTGTCTGCGGGCAACACCTGAGCCTTGTAGTTGGCTACACCCGCAGTCTCGGCAATAGCCTTGGCCGTTTCGGCGTTGTCACCGGTCAGCATCACGACCTCGATCCCCATGCCGCGGAGCTTGCCCACCGCTTCACGCGAACTCTCACGTAGTTTGTCGGCAATCGCAAGATAACCCAGCATGCGCCCGGCGCCACCGACCGCGATCACTGTCTTGCCCTGCCCCAGCAGCGGCGCGATCGCCGCCACGTCAACGGTCAATCCCGATTCCGAGAGAAACGCCGGCGCGCCCAGGAGCAGCGTCTGCTCTCCCCCCAGCGCAGGAATGTCAAGCGCAGCCTGCACACCCTTGCCGGTCACCGAATTAAAGTCGCGCATCGGTACCGGCGCGATGCCTTGCAGCTTGGCGTATTCAAGCACGGCGTGTGCCAGTGGATGCGCCGAGCCCGATTCCAGGCTCGCCGCCGCCGCGATCAGATCACGCGGCGAGAATCCCGGGGCAGCAACGACGTCGGTCACCACGGGCTTGCCCTCGGTCAGCGTGCCGGTCTTGTCGACGATCAGGGTGCGGATCTTCTCGGCTCGCTCAAGTGCCACGGCATTCTTGACCAGCACACCAACCTGCGC
>JAKANU010000354.1 GCA_021812315.1 Pseudomonadota bacterium | reverse complement strand
TGCAGGCAGCTGCCGAGATGTTGGACTGGCATGGCAGCGGCATGAGCGTCATGGAAATGAGCCATCGCGGCCCGCAATTCGGCCACATCCTGGCCCAGGCCGAGGCCGATCTGCGGGAACTGCTCGCGGTTCCAGCGGACTATCACGTGCTGTTCATGCAGGGCGGGGCGCTGGCCGAAAACGCCATCGTGCCGCTGAATCTGTCGCACGGGGCCAAGGCGGATTACGTTGTCACCGGGTCGTGGTCGCAGAAAAGCCAGTTGGAGGCGCGCAAATTCTGCGATGTGCACCTGGCAGCCAGCGCCCGCGAGACCGCTGGCTACGGCTCGATTCCGCCGCTGGACATGTGGAAGCCGCGGCGCGACGCGCAGTATCTGCATTACTGTGCCAACGAAACCATCGACGGGGTCGAGTTCCACTTCGTGCCCGCACAGTGCGATCTGCCGCTGGTGGCCGACATGTCGTCCACGATCCTCTCGCGTTCAGTCGACGTCGCTGCGCACGCCTGCATCTATGCCGGTGCGCAAAAGAACATTGGACCTGCAGGCCTCACGCTGGTCATCATCCATCGCGACATGCTGGGTCACGCCCTGCCCTCCTGCCCCAGTGCGTTCAATTACGGCGTGGTTGCCCAGAACGGCTCCATGTACAACACCCCTCCCACCTACGCCATCTACATGGCTGGGCTGGTGTTTCAGTGGATCAAGCGCCAGACCGAGGACGGGCTGCAGGGCATCCTTGCCCTGGCAGCGCGCAACCGCAAAAAGGCCAACCTGCTCTACACCTGCATCGATACCTCCGCGCTGTATATAAACCGTGTTGCGCATGACTGCCGTTCGCGCATGAACGTGCCGTTTTTCCTTCGCGACGAAACACTGAACGACGCGTTCCTGCAAGGTGCGCAGCAGCGTCAACTGCTGCAACTCAAAGGCCACAAATCCGTGGGCGGCATGCGCGCCAGCATCTACAACGCCATGCCGTGTGCAGGCGTCGAGACCTTGGTCGACTACATGCGGGAATTCGAGCGCCTGCATTGAAACCGTCTCCCGATGAACGCTGACATCACCCCCTTGCGCGACCAGATCGACGCCATCGACCGCGAATTGCTCGCGCTGTTGAACCAACGTGCCCAGTGCGCCCAGCGCATCGGCCAGCACAAGCATCTTGCCGGGTTGCCCGTGTTTCGGCCCGAGCGTGAACGCGAAGTCATCACCAAGGTGCAGCAAGCCAATGCCGGCCCTTTGCTGAACGACGGGGTGTCGGCCATCTGGCGGGAAATCATGTCGGCATGCCGCGCGCTGGAAGCACGCCAGCAGGTGGCCTTTCTTGGCCCGGAGGGCACCTACAGTGAACAGGCGGCGCGCCAATTTTTCGGCTCCAGTTGCGACTTCGTCGCCTGCACCGACCTGGATGACGTGTTTCGCTGTCAGCTCAGCGGCAGCAGCGCCTTCGCCGTGGTGGCGATTGAAAACTCCACCGAAGGCGCGATCGCCCGCACGCTCGACTTGCTGCTGGCGCATCCCGTGAGGATTTGCGGCGAAATCAGTCTCGCCATCCACCACAACCTGCTGCGCCGGAAGAACGGGCTTGACGGCATTGTCGCGATACTGGCCCATCCTCAGGCCCTGGCGCAATGTCGGCAATGGTTGGACAAGCACCTGCCCGGCGTCGAGCGCCGCGCAGTCTCCAGCAACGCCGAAGGAGCCCGCCTTGCCGCGCACGACACCAGCCTGGCCGCGATCGCGGGCGAGCAGGCCGCGAGTCAATACGCCTTGGAGATTGCCGCGCCGCGCATTCAGGACGAAGCACAGAACCGCACCCGCTTCGTCGTGCTCGGCGGACCTCCCGCACAGCCCAGCGGCCATGACCGCACCAGTCTCATCCTCGCCGTGCCGAATCGCGCCGGTGCCGTCTTCGGCATGCTCAAACCGCTGGCCGATCATGGCGTGAGCATGAGCCGCTTCGAATCGCGCCCGGCTCGTTCCGGCTCCTGGGAATATTTTTTCTACGTCGACATCGAAGGCCATCAGGACGACGGCCGCGTCGCGCATGCGCTCGAGGCCCTGCGCCAATCCTGTGCGTTCTTCAAAAACCTCGGTTCCTACCCCATCGGGTAGGACTGATTGCAGGCACCTTGTGCCGAATCGTCAGCAGCCACCCATTTGAACCGCCCATCACCATGTCCACATCGTCCAGCCCTCCGCAATGGGGCACCGATTACGTCCGCACCATCTCGCCCTACGTGGGTGGCCGGCCGATAGCGGAAGTTGCCCGCGAAATCGGCATGGACGCGACCCACATTGTCAAACTTGCATCGAACGAAAACCCGCTCGGCATGTCGGCAGCTGCGCGCCAGGCCATCGTCGATGCGCTGGCCGAATCGCCCCGCTACCCCGACAACGACAGCCATGCCCTGCGCCAGGCGCTGGCCGAGCACCTGGGTCTGCCGGCCGACTGGATCGTGCTGGGCCACGGTTCCAGCGACATCCTGGAAATGGCCGCACGCGCCTTGTTGAGCGAGGGTGATTCCTGCGTTTATTCGCAATACGGCTTCATCGTCTATCCACTGGCGGTGCAACAGGCTGGAGCGCAGCACATCGTCGTGCCGGCCCGCCATTACGGCCACGACCTGCAGGCCATGGCTGCCGCCATCGAACCGTCCACCCGGCTGGTGTTCGTGGCAAACCCCAACAACCCAACCGGCACCCTGGCCTCGGCCGAGACCGTCGCCGCCTTCCTGCAGCGCGTGCCACCGGACGTGGTCGTGGTGCTGGATGAAGCCTATGTCGAATACCTCGACCCGGCACTGCGCACCGACAGCATCGCGCTGCTGCGCAAGCATCCAAATCTGGTCGTCTCCCGCACCTTTTCCAAGGCCTATGGCCTCGCGGGTTTGCGCATTGGCTACGCCGCGGCGCACCCGGCATTGGCCGACGTGCTCAACCGCGTGCGCTCGGCTTTCAACACCAGCACGGTGGCACAAGCCGCCGCCCTTGCCGCCCTCGCCGACACCGATTTCCTGCAACGGGCAGTGGAGGTCAACCGCACC
>JAKANU010000045.1 GCA_021812315.1 Pseudomonadota bacterium | reverse complement strand
AGAGCCCGGTCGAGCAGTTCGGGATTGAGGAACTTGTGCTGCAAGCGCTCTTGCAGCGCCATCAAGCCATCACTCCCACCTTGCTACCTCGATTGGAACGCACTAATTGATACGCCCTTCGTACTTGAGCGTCAGGTAGCCTGGCCCGGCAAGGTGAATCTCACGCTGGTACGCAAAGCTGACCACGATCTTGTCACCATCCTTGGTCACGCTGAGGTCCTTGCCGGAGATCGAGGTAATGTTGTCAATTGCTGCGGCGTTGTCGAAGATGCGCCGCACATCGGGGACGGAAACACCTTGGGTCGCCTTGTTGGCCGCCTTGCGGATGGCCTGATATTCGATCACCGTCGGCACGATCTGCGCGCCAACGACTCCGGTCACCGCCAACAGGCCGCCGACAAACAGCAGTCCGAGAAAGGACATGCCACCTTGTCTGGATCTGCGCTGAACCGTCATAGCTAACCTCCTGATTCGCCGAAAACACGACCAGGTTGCCCTCCGCTCGGGAGCAACCTGAACCCCCATCAATCAAAAAAGCCAATTCGCTTCAAGTTGCCGAAATTCATCCATACCAGGACGGCCTTGCCAACGATATTGGCTTCGGGCACGAATCCCCAATAACGGGAATCGAGGGAATTGTCCCGGTTGTCGCCCATCATGAAGTACTGCCCCTGCGGCACCATGCACACGACACCCTCGACACTATAGTGGCAGTTCTGCCGGAACGCAAAATTGTCGGCCCCGGGGATGAATGCCGGTCGGGCATCGTCGTTGAGAAGACGATGTTTGTGTTCGCCAAGAACTTCTTCGTATTGTTTGAAGTAGCGCATCACATCTTCGTCAAAAAACTCTGCGACAGGCGACGTTGCTACGACCTGCCCGTTGATTGTGAGGCGCTTGTTCAGATAGGCCACCTCGTCACCGGGCACGCCGACCACCCGCTTGATATAGTCAAGATTGGGTTTGGGTGGGTAACGAAACACCATCACGTCGCCACGCCTGGGCGGCTCGCCGGCGGTGATCTTGGTATGAATCACGGGCAGTCGCAAGCCATATTGGAACTTGTTGACCAGGATCAGGTCGCCGACCAGCAAGGTCGGGATCATCGAGCCCGAGGGAATCTTGAAAGGTTCAAACAGGAACGAGCGCAGAACGAAAACAGCGATGATGACCGGAAACAGGCCCGCGGTCCAATCCAGCCACCAAGGCTGCGCCAGCACGCGAGCCCGGGCTTGCGCGACGTCGCCATCGACCTGAGTGATGCCCATGTTCCCGAGTTCAGCGCGCCGCCGGGTGGCCTCGGCTTCAAGCAAACCTGCGGCTTTTTGCCGCTGTGGCATGAAATAGAAGCGCTCGGCCAGCCAGTACGCACCGGTGACGATGGTCGCCAGCAACAACAGCAGCGCAAAATTCCCTTCGAGCAGGCCAAAGTACCAGGCACCAGCGTAGCCGGCAAAGGCTCCCAGAATGAGTGCGGTCAGTAGCTGCATCACGAATCCACCTGCAAGATGGCGAGAAACGCCTCTTGCGGGACCTCGACCGAACCAATTTGCTTCATGCGCTTTTTACCTTCCTTCTGCTTGTCGAGCAATTTCCGTTTGCGCGAAATATCGCCGCCATAGCACTTGGCAATCACGTTCTTTCGCAGGGCTTTGATTGTCTCACGGGCAATGATGTTGGCCCCGATGGCCGCCTGGATCGCCACGTCGTACATTTGACGCGCGATGATCGAGCGCATCTTGGTAACGACGGCGCGGGCCCGGTACTGCGACTGTGAGCGGTGCACGATGATGGATAGCGCGTCGACCTTGTCTCCGTTGAGCAGGATGTCGACCTTGACCACGTCGGCAGCGCGGTACTCCTTGAATTCGTAGTCCATGGAAGCGTAACCGCGCGAGACCGACTTGAGCCTGTCAAAGAAATCAAGCACGATTTCGGCCAACGGCATCTCATAGGTCAGCTTCACTTGGCGACCATGGTAAGACATGTTCATTTGCACGCCGCGCTTCTGGTTGGCCAGCGTCATGACCGCGCCGACGCAGTCCTGCGGCATATACAGATGCACCGTCACGATCGGCTCGCGAATTTCGTCCAGGCGCCCCTGATCGGGCATCTTCGAGGGGTTTTCCACCATCCTGACGGTGCCATCGACCTGCACCACCTGGTAGACCACGCTGGGGGCGGTGGTGATCAGTTCCTGGTCGAATTCGCGCTCCAGCCGTTCCTGCACGATCTCCATGTGCAGCAGGCCCAGAAAGCCGCAACGAAAGCCAAAACCAAGCGCCTGCGAGACTTCCGGCTCATAGCGCAGGGAGGAATCGTTGAGTTTGAGCTTTTCAAGGCTGTCACGCAGGCCCTCGTACTGGTTCGCCTCAGTGGGATACAGGCCGGCAAACACCTGGGGCTGGATTTCCTTGAATCCGGGCAGCGGCTCCGTGGCAGTAAACGCAGCGCCTCCCGTGCCGGCCCTGATTAGGGTGATCGTGTCTCCGACCTTGGCCGCCTGCAGCTCGCGAATGCCGGCGATCACGTAACCGACTTCACCCGCTTCAAGCGCCTGGCGCGGCTCATCGGCGGGTGTAAACACGCCCAGACTATCCGCATCGTAGGTCGTGCCCGTGGCCATCATCTTGATGCGGTCGCCTTGGCTAAGCCGACCGTCGACGACGCGCACCAGCATCACCACGCCAACATAGTTATCAAACCAGCTATCGACAATCATCGCCCGCAACGCCGCGCCCGGCTTGCCCCTGGGCGGTGGGATCCTGGCAACCACGGCTTCAAGAATTTCCTCGATGCCCATGCCAGTCTTGGCGGAACAGGCGATGGCGTGCGTAGCGTCGATACCGATGACGTCTTCAATCTCGACCTTCGCGTTGTCGGGGTCGGCGTTGGGCAAATCCATCTTGTTGAGCACCGGCACCACCTCGACACCCAGTTCCAGCGCGGTGTAGCAATTGGCGACGGTTTGTGCTTCCACGCCTTGGCTTGCGTCCACCACCAGCAACGCGCCCTCGCACGCTGACAAGGAGCGACTGACCTCATAGGAAAAATCGACGTGGCCTGGCGTATCGATCAAATTCAAGTTGTAAACCTGCCCGTCAGCGGCGGTGTATTGGAGTGCAGCGGTCTGCGCCTTGATGGTTATCCCACGTTCCTTTTCGATATCCATCGAGTCCAGGACCTGCGCCTGCATCTCGCGTTCCTGCAATCCACCACAGCGTTGAATTAGGCGATCCGCCAATGTCGACTTGCCGTGATCAATGTGCGCGATGATCGAAAAGTTTCTGATGTGATTCATCAACGGGAACGCTTAAGTGATTGAATTGAAACGATGAGGCAAGAAAAAAGGGCGCGTCGAATTGTGACGCGCCCTGAACCAACAATCATTGGCAACTGCGAAGGTTGGAGCTTCATTGTAGGCAAAAAGTGTCGCAGGTACAGCCCTGCCGAGCGTCAATTGGAGTCGTTGTCGCTTGGCAACATGAGATTTATACACAGCTTACTAACATCATTAAGAAGCGATCGCCTGAACAACTTGTGGGCGAACTGTGGATGGCATGTTGATCAATCAAAACCATCCCGCATAGTGGACTGTAGCGATTTCTTTATTCCGAAAAGCGACAGTAAGTTGCCATCATTCTAACCAGCACACAGATCAACATCTGCATAAGTTAGTGTTCGCACACAAATAAATGATCGAATAGTCACGAAAATATTTTTTCGCGGACCGCCGTTTTCTGGATAGACCCGCGAAAAAACGACAGGAATCGGCCACCCCGTGCTGCAGCCAGGGCCGACTCCTGGCAGACTCAACGGCCTGCGCGTATGACGACGATCTGGGCAATCTCGCCGCGATGAACCACCATGGCAAATGGTTTGCTGCGGTCCGTCTTGGCAAGCGCGGCCTCGAAGTCCTTGATGTTGGCCACAACCATATTGCCAACGCTGACGATCACGTCACCTTCGCGGATGCCCGCGCGCGCGGCGACTTCAGCAGCCGCATCGACCAACACGCCACCCTTGATCTTGAGCTCTTTCTTTTGCGCGTCCGTGAGTTCGCTCACTGACAAGCCAAGCACCTTGGCGGCAGCCGACGGCGTCGACTTGTCTTCTTTCTCGAGTGCCGCCTTGACCGGCTTGTCCGCCTCGATTTCGGCGATCGTCACCGTCAGTTCCTTGCTTGCTCCACGGCGAAACACCGTGAGGGACGCACGGGTGCCGGGTTTGGTGGCGCCCACCATGCGCGGCAGGTCGCTGGATTTCTCCACCACCTTGCCCTCAAATCTGGTGATGATGTCTCCAGGCTCCACCCCCGCCTTTGCCGCCGGTGCACCGGCCTCAACGGCACGCACCAAAGCGCCTTGCGGCTTGCCGAGTCCGATCGACTCGGCGACTTCCTTCGTGACTTGGTCGATCTGAACGCCAATGCGCCCGCGAGAGACGCGGCCCGAGGCGCGCAATTGCTCGCTGACACGCACAGCCTCGTCCATGGGAATGGCAAAGGAAATGCCCATCGACCCACCGGAACGCGAATAGATTTGACTGTTGATGCCGACCACTTCACCACGCATGTTGATCAACGGCCCACCGGAATTGCCCGGGTTGATGGCAACGTCGGTTTGAATGAACGGCAGGTAGTCGCCCGTATCGCGCTGCTTGGCGCTGACGATGCCCGCTGTCACAGTGTTTTCCAGACCGAACGGAGAACCGATGGCCATCACCCATTCACCTACCTTCAGGCGGCTGACATCGCCAACTTTCACGGCGGGCAGGCCCGTGGCGTCGATCTTGACCACAGCGACGTCACTGCGCTTGTCCGAACCGATGATCTTGGCCTTGAACTCGCGTTTGTCAGTGAGCGTGACCACGACTTCGTCGGCACCCTCAACGACATGGGCATTGGTCATGATCAGACCGTCAGGCGAGAGAATGAACCCTGAGCCAACGCCTCGCGGCTGCTCCTCGTCGGGCTGCGGCGTGCGTCTCGGATGCGGTGTCTGCCGCGGAATATTCGGCATTGGCAGACCGAAACGCCGAAAGAACTCGAGCATTTCGTCGCGACCGGCCCCGTCAGGGAACCCCCTTGGCGCGACCTTCTCGAGTGTGCGAATGTTCACCACCGACGGGCCGACCTGTTCCACAAGGTCGGTAAAGTCCGGCAACGCCCTCGCCTGCGCCAACGCCGGAGTCACATGCAGGAAAGTAACAGCGGTGCCGAGTGCCAGCGCACCGGCGAGCGCGGCACCTCTCATCTTCTTCCATTGGACTTGAATCATCCTCGACCTCTCTTTGAAAATCAAACTCAGAACTACCGTATGTGGGGACTTATCGACTGCGCTCAAGCCCCTGCGAAAACGTCGCCAGCGTGCGCAACGGCACTTCGCCGACGACCGTCAACCACCAATCTCCCATGCGTCGTGCCAAGGCATGGGTCGCCCCCAACGACCAATAGCCAGCCCGCGCATGACGCAGGGGATCAAAGACTTCCACAAACAAGGATACCGAAGCCAGGCCATCCGAGTAGACGCATTGCGTCGTGCTGGCCTGGCCTGCCCGGGTCAGCGGGGCGGCCGCGCGCCTGAAACAACTCCCCGGCTTGAACCCGGCAACCGGCTGGCGCATCACCCAGCCCTCGGCACTTGGCGTCGTCTCCAGCGCGAGTGGTTTCTCAACCTGGTAGCCGCGGGTGTTTTCCATCATGGCCATCAACTGCGCCATGTTGACCGGGGCGTCGAGTTGAAGTTCGGAAAAGGCAGCCTGCTCGAGTACCTTGCCGGCACTGTCCAGGGTCTGTAGCTTGACCACCAGACCGGATTTCTTCTCGCTCCAGACACGGTAGCCAAACCGCCAGTTGTCCCTTGGCCGAAGTTCCAGAACGTCGGCGTCGAAGCCGGCAACCCGGCCCTGGCCCACAGCCACGGCAGCATAATGCTCGGCGACGGCAGACTCTGCTGCCGCGGTCAACACAGCGAACGGCCCGAGCGATTCGCGTCGTTCAACCACCACCACATGACTCTGCGGTAGGAAGGTCAGGACTTGATCGTTGCGGCGAAATGTTGACCGTGTGGGCCCGTTCAGAGACTCGACGCGTTCGACCTGCTGTTGTCCATCGCAGACATGCCAGATCCGCGCGCTCGAGAGCGATCCCCCGGCGGCGACAACAAAGGTCCCGGCGTAGGCACGCCCCCGCGAGGCCTCCTGAATTCGTGCCAGCCAGTCAAGCACACCGCGCTGCGTCGCTGCACCATCCGCCGCCACCGAAAAGCCAGGCACCGGTGCCGACCGGGCCGCCGTGCCAAGGCTCAATGCCAGCACCAACAGCGTCAGCGCACGGCGCGGCAAGCTCCAGGCTTTCGTGGACTGCAGCGGCCTCAACGCCCGGCCCCCTCAAAAGTGGCGTTGCGCAAAAAGCCGGTCGATGTCTGAAGGGCCGAAGCCACGCCCGACTGGCGATGCGCTGCCAGCAGCGCATCGAGCTGCGGGTCGCGGATGATGACTGCCGGCTCGCCGCCAAGAGCACTGGCGAGTCGCTCCGCCTCGAGCGGCGCCGCCACGGCGGGCACCGCCACGCTGGCGACTTGACCCGCGCCGGGTTGCCCCGAGAGTCCTTCCCAGGCCTGCCACCCGACAACTGCAAACAGTGCCAGACTGGCTGCCGAGACCAGCCACTTCCATTCAAATCTGGCCTCATTGGCGACCCGGACATTGCCGTGAAATGACCCCTGCACACCCGTCAATACATCATTACCCGCTATCCATTGTGTAGCATCACGAAGTGCGCCGGGACCCGGTTCATCGTGCAGCAAGCGAACCAAACGGTCTGAAAACGCGAGTTCGTTGACGCGGGGCATGTGCTCCCCGGCGCGCAGGACATCGCCTATCAACTGGTAAGCATGCCAACTCAACTTGCCGGACCCGTCGATCGCCAGCCAATCGAGCGCCGCAGCAAATTCGTCACCTTGCAGTTCCCCGTCAGCCAGGGCTGATACCAGCTCGGCCGGCGTTCCATCACCTTGCATGTTCACTCCTGACGCTCCCATGGATCGACTTACCAGCGCTTGCCGCTCTGGCGCTCCAGCATCGGCCGAACCTTGCCGGAAATTGCTTCACGAGCCCGAAAAATGCGCGACCGCACGGTTCCCACCGGACAGTCCATTGCCTCTGAAATCTCCTCATAACTCAAACCTTCGATCTCACGCAGCGTCAACGCCTGGCGCAAGTCCTCGGGCAGCGCCTGCAGTGCGGCGCTGACTGCCATTCCGATTTCCTTGGCCGCCAGAACCGTTTCCGGCGTCTCATCAGAGCTTGGTTCGTTGCTGCGCCAAGAAGTTTCATCCGTGTCGTCATCCGAGGCCAGAATATGTTCCGGCACCACCGGATCACGCTTGAGTTCAAGCAAGAATTTCTTGGCAGTATTCACCGCGATTCGATACAGCCAGGTGTAGAACTGGGCGTCCCCGCGAAACTGGTGCAGCGCGCGATAGGCGCGAATAAAGGTTTCCTGGGCAATATCCTCGATCAGATCGACATCACGCACCATGCGGCCAATCAGGCGCTGAATCCGGCGTTGGTACTTGGCGACCAACAAGCCAAATGCCGCCTGATCGCCGGCCAGGGTTCGCTCGACCAGCAGCTTGTCTACTTCGTCGCCCCCGGCCGCGTGCTTCGGCTCCGGCGCAGCTGACCGGTTGGTGTTCAAGATTTCTCCTGCGCAGCCTGGTCAGGGAATTCCGGGTCCGCGCTGCGGCGCGCAGCCGCGGGCGCAAAGACAGCGCGGCGCAAGGCACTCCAGCGCGACGGGTCATGGCCACGCTCGGGCCATAGCCAGAACCGCCGGCCATCCGTGGCGCACAAACCAAGCACCATGGCAATCAGTAAGTCGGCATGCACGAGCAACTGCACCGACACCGGTTGCAGCGCGGCCGTGCCGCTCCAGAACCATGCCTGGCCGTCCCAATGCAAATCTCCACGCTGCATGCGAGAGGCACCGCGGGCCGCCACCAACAACGAAGTCAGCGCGGTCCAGAGATAAAGCCACCCACGCCATCCGGCGTCGGCCATCGACTCGATCCAGAAGCCACCCGCCAGCGCCACTGCCAGCGCGATCAGCGCCAGACTTGCGGCATACACCCGCGAATGCCCCACCCTATAGGTCACCGCAGGAGCACTATGCATGGCGAAAATCGCAGGGATGGCCGCTTCGGTACCGCGATGCGGCAGCGTCAGGACAGGCGTTTGAAGACAAGCGAGCCGTTGGTACCGCCAAATCCGAAGTTGTTCTTCAACGCGACGTCAATCTTCATGTCACGCGCAGTATTGGCGCAGTAATCCAGATCACACTCCGGATCCTGATTGCAGATATTGATGGTTGGCGGACTGATTTGATGGTGCAGCGCCAGCACGGTAAATACCGACTCGACGCCACCAGCCCCACCAAGCAAGTGCCCGGTCATCGATTTGGTGGAATTGACGACCATGCGCTTGGCGTGGTCTCCGAGCGCGGCCTTGATGGCGTTGGATTCGTTGAGGTCGCCCAACGGGGTGGATGTGCCGTGGGCATTGAGATAGTCCACCTGATCCGGGTTGACGCCGGCGTTGTGCATGGCACCGAGCATGGCGCGGCGCGGACCATCCAGGTTGGGCGCTGTCATATGGCTGGCATCCGCGCTCATTCCGAACCCCGCCAATTCGGCGTACATCGTGGCGCCGCGCGCCTTGGCATGCTCATATTCCTCGAGCACCATCACGCCAGCGCCCTCGCCCAGCACAAAACCGTCACGATCGCGGTCCCATGGACGCGAAGCCGTCTGCGGCTCTTCGTTGCGTGTGCTCAGCGCGCGCATGGCGCCAAACCCACCAATGCCCAATGGCGACACCGTTGCCTCGGAGCCGCCGGCCAGCATCACATCGGCATCTCCGTATTCAATCATCCTGCCAGCCGCTCCAATGCTGTGCAGTCCGGTTGTGCAGGCCGAGACAATGGCAAGATTCGGTCCTTTGAATCCAAATCGGATCGCTGCCTGCCCGGCAATCATGTTGACAATCGTCGCCGGCACAAAAAAAGGCGAAATACGCCGCGCTCCGCGATTGATGAATTCGGTGTGCGTGTCCTCGATCATGGGCAAGCCGCCGATGCCCGAGCCAATCAGACAGCCGATGCGAGTCGCCAACTGCTCATCGAGCGCCTCGGCGGTCGGCAATTGGGCGTCAGCCACGGCCTGGCAGGCAGCAGCCAGCCCGTAATGGACGAAGGTGTCCATGGTGCGCGCCTCCTTGGCGCTCATGTAGGATTCGATCTCGAAGCCGCGGACCTCCCCGGCAATCTTGCAGGCAAAGTTGCTCGCATCAAACTTGGTGATCAGGCCCACGCCGCTGCGCCCGGCCACCACATTCGCCCAGGCCTCAGCGACCGTGTTGCCTACAGGGCTGACACAGCCCAGGCCGGTGACGACGACACGACGACGGGACATAGACATAGGCAGTCAGTGATGAGCACAGAGATGGCACGCGCGGGGACCTGCGGCACCCCGCCGCGCGCCCCGGGTCGCCCGCACCTAGTCCTTCTTGTGAGAATTGGCGTAATCGATGGCGTTTTGAACCGTCGTGATCTTTTCGGCGTCCTCGTCGGGAATTTCAATGCCGAACTCATCCTCCAGGGCCATTACCAACTCGACCGTGTCCAGGGAATCCGCACCCAGATCAGCCACGAAGGCCTTCTCATTGGTGATTTGTGACTCTTCCACGCCGAGTTGCTCGGCGATGATTTTCTTGACGCGTGCTTCGATATCGCTCATGGGGTCCCTCAGAGGGTTGTAAATGAATGTGGCATTTTAGCCGGGCTTGAGGCGAGGACCGAATTGATAACTCGCGCGCAGGATCCAGGCCGACGCCTACATGTGCATCCCGCCGTTGACCTCAAGTTCCTGACCGGTCACGTAGGCGGCCTGCGGGGAGGCAAGATAGGCCACGGCGTGGGCAATGTCCGCGGGCTGACCCAGGCGGCCCAACGGAATCTGCGTCAGCAAGGCCTCCCGCTGCCCCTCCTGCAGGCCCGCGGTCATGTCGGTTTCAATAAAGCCGGGTGCGACGCAGTTGACCGTGATATTGCGCGAACCAAGCTCGCGCGCCAGGGCCCGGCTCATGCCGGCCACTCCGGCCTTGGCCGCCGCATAGTTGGCCTGCCCGGGGTTGCCCAGGGCCCCCACGACCGAGGTGATGTTGATGATGCGGCCGTAACGCTGTTTCATCATGATGCGCAAGACCGCGCGGCTCATTCGGAACACCGCCTTCAGGTTGGTCTCGATCACGCGATCCCATTCCTCGTCCTTCATTCGCATCGCCAGGTTGTCGCTGGTGACTCCCGCGTTGTTCACCAGCACCTGCAGACCGCCGAATTTCCCGATGATCTCGGCAATCAGCGCCTCGACAGCCGGTGCGTCATTCACGTCCAGGCGCGCCCCGCTGCAGCCGTCAAATTCGCCCAATGCTTGGGAAATTTTCGCCACCCCGTCCGCGCTCGTTGCCGTGCCGACAACCTTGAGCCCGCGCTGCCCGAGCAGATGCGCGATTGCCGCGCCAATACCGCGCGAGGCGCCCGTTACCAACGCCACTTGACCTTCAAATTTGACATCGCTCATGGACAATCCTCCTGTGATCACGCCACGCCCGGCAGCGCCAGCGCGGTGCGCACGGCAGTCAACGAGACCGGATCAAACATGGCCAGCCCCTGCATCTCCGGGGCGATGCGCTTGACCAAACCTGCCAGTACCTTGCCCGGGCCACACTCGACGACTGAACTCAGGCCGCGCGATTGGATGGCGCGTACGCACTCGACCCAACGAACCGGCGCAAAGGCCTGCCGGTACAGCGCTTCGCGGATCCGGTCCGCGGCAACTTCTGCGGCCACGTCGACGTTGTTGATCACCGGGATTCGCGGCGCCAGCAAATCAAGATTTGCGAGCCTTTGGCGCAACTGCTCGGCCGCGGGCCTCATCAAACTCGAGTGAAACGGCGCCGATACCGGCAGGATCATGGCACGCTTGGCGCCGCTACCTTTCAGGACCTCGCAGGCTCTTGTCACGGCGGCCTTGGTGCCGGCGATCACCGTTTGCTGCGGGTCGTTGAAGTTCACCGCCTCGACAATTTCAGTGCTGTCGGCTCCGAACGCGGCTGTCGCATCCGCACAGCCCGCAATCACCTTGTCGGATTCGAGACCAAGAATGGCGGCCATCGCCCCCTGGCCCACCGGCACCGCCTGCTGCATGGCCTGGGCCCGGAAGCGAACCAGCGGAGCCGCCTGCGCCAGCGTGAGCACACCCGCGGCCACCAGCGCGGAGTACTCACCCAACGAGTGTCCGGCCAGGACTGACGGTGCAGTGCCGGTTTCGGCGATCCACGCCCGATACGCCGCCAGGGCCGCAACCAGCATCACCGGCTGGGTGTTGGTGGTCAGATCGAGCACCTCCTTGGGACCCTCGCGGATCAACTGACCCACATCCTGAGCCAGGGCCTCCGAGGCCTCGGCAAGGGTCTCCAGCACGACCGGATGATCGCCCCAGGCGTCGAGCATGGCCACCGACTGCGAGCCCTGCCCCGGAAAGACAAACGCGAAGGATTTCATCGTCATGCCGTCCAAAATATTAGTCATTCACTCGACTGCAGCGCCCGTCCAGAAAGTGCATGCAGCTACAAATTCAGTAGCACGGCGCCCCAGGTAAAGCCGCCGCCAACGCCCTCGAGCAAGAGCAGTTCTCCGGTCTTCACCCGTCCGCTGCGCACGCCGGCATCGAGCGCCAGCGGAATCGACGCAGCCGAAGTATTGCCGTGTTGATCCACGGTGACAATAACTTTGTCCATGGGCAGCTTGAGCTTCCTGGCCGTGCTTTGCATGATCCGCCGGTTCGCCTGATGCGGTATCAGCCAATCGATGTCGGCCGCAAGCTTGCCTGCCCGTTCCAGAACGGCGCGAGCAGCCGCGTCGAGGACGCCCACGGCCAGCTTGAACACCGCCTGGCCATCCATCGTCAGCAGCGGGCGACCCAGCACTTCTCCGCCCGAAACATGACCGGGCACGCAAAGGAGTCCGACGTGCTTGCCATCTGCGTGAAGGTCGCTGGCGAGAATACCCGGGGCCTTTGAAGCCTGCAGCACAACGGCACCGGCACCGTCACCGAACAGCACGCAGGTGCTGCGGTCCTTGAAGTCGAGCAGACGCGAGAACACCTCCGCGCCCACCACCAGCGCCTTGCTTGCCGCGCCGGCCTTGATCATGGCATCAGCAACACTCAGCGCGTAAATGAATCCGCTGCAAACGGCCTGAACATCGAACGCCGGGCAACCATGTGCGCCGAGTTTGTTTTGCAGGATGCAGGCCGTGGACGGGAACACCATATCCGGCGTGGAGGTTGCGACGATGATCAAATCGATGTCGGTGGCCGCCAGGTCAGCCGCCTGCAGCGCCTGGCGTGCCGCGTGCAAGGCCAGGTCACTGCTGCAAACGTCGGCAGCCGCGAAGTGCCGGGCCTGAATCCCGGTGCGCTCGACAATCCACTCGTCCGAGGTCTGTACTCCGAGGGCCGCAAGTTCGGCCGCAAGTTCAACGTTGGTGACGCGCCGCGGCGGCAGATAGCTTCCGGTACCAACAATACGTGAATTGCGTCTCATGAATCAGGCCCGCATCATTGCCTCAGGCGGGACCGGCGGTGCTGTGCAGGCCATCAGCGGCGCAGCGTGCGCAAGCCGAACGCGGACGCGGTCGAGCAAGTTGTTCCGCGCCGCATCATACGCCCGGGTCAGCGCGTACTCAAACGCCAAGGCATCGGCGGATCCATGACTCTTGAACACCAGGCCGCGCAAACCCAGCAGCGCGCCGCCGTTGTACCGACGATGGTCCATGCGCTTCTTGAGAGCCGAAATCATCGGATAGGCGCCCAAGGCAGCTATTTTGGTAAGAATATTGCGCGAGAACTCCTTCTTCAGGAAGTCCACGATCATCGTCGCCAGCCCTTCGCTGGCCTTGAGGGCAACGTTGCCGACAAAGCCGTCACAGACAACAATGTCTACCGTTCCCTTGAAAATGTCGTTGCCCTCGACATTGCCAAAGAAGTTGAAGTCGCGAGCCTGCGAAGCTGCGCGCAGCAATTCACCAGCCTGCTTGATGATTTCATTGCCTTTGATGGCCTCTTCGCCAATGTTGAGCAAGCCCACCGACGGATTTTCAATGTCACTCAAGACGGACACCAAGGCCGAGCCCATGACCGCAAACTGCAACAGATGCTCGGCTGAACAGTCGACATTGGCACCCATGTCCAGCACCGTCGTGGCCTGGCCCCGGGCATTGGGCAACTGGCCGGCGATCGCCGGGCGGTCGATCCCGTCAAGAGTCTTGAGCAGGTAGCGCGAGATGGCCATCAACGCCGCCGTGTTGCCTGCGGACACCGCGGCCTGCGCCTTGCCGAGCTTGACCTGTTCAATGGCCACACGCATGGTCGAATCCTTCTTTCGTCGCAGCGCGACTTCCAACGAATCCTCCA
>JAKANU010000353.1 GCA_021812315.1 Pseudomonadota bacterium | reverse complement strand
CTCATCTGGCTGATGATCATCCCGATGCTGCTGAAGATCGATTTCAGCGCGCTCGGTGGCGTGCGCCGCCAATGGAAAGGTATCGGCGTCACGCTCTTCATCAATTGGGCCGTCAAACCGTTCTCGATGGCGCTGCTGGGCTGGATCTTCATCCGCCACGTCTTTGCCAGTTATCTCCCTGCCGATCAGCTCGACTCCTACATTGCCGGCCTGATCCTGCTGGCTGCGGCACCGTGCACGGCGATGGTGTTCGTCTGGAGCAATCTTTGCCACGGCGAGCCGAACTTCACGCTGAGCCAGGTCGCCTTGAACGACACCATCATGGTGGTCGCGTTCGCCCCCATCGTGGCGCTGCTACTGGGCATCTCTTCGATCACGGTGCCCTGGAACACGCTGCTGTTGTCAGTGTTGCTCTACATCGTGGTGCCGGTGGCCATCAGCGTGGTGCTTCGCCGCTGGGTGCTTTCACAAGGTGGCGAAGCGCGGTTGCAGAAACTGCTCCAACGTCTGGGGCTGGCATCCTTGTTCGCACTGCTGGCCACCCTCGTGCTGCTGTTCGGCTTCCAGGGGCAGCAGATCCTTGCCCAGCCGGCGGTGATCGCGATGCTGGCCGTGCCGATCCTGATCCAGGTGTATTTCAACTCCGGCCTGGCTTACGTGCTCAACCGTCGGTTCGAGGTGCCCCATTGCGTGGCCGGACCCTCGGCGCTGATCGGTGCGAGCAACTTTTTCGAATTGGCCGTCGCCACCGCAGTGGGACTGTTCGGCGTGCACTCCGGTGCCGCGCTGGCCACGGTGGTCGGCGTCCTGATCGAAGTGCCGGTGATGTTGTCGGTGGTTCGCATCGTCAACGGCAGCAAGCGTTGGTACGAATCGCAGCAGGCTTGAGCGGAGCATCGTCATGCAAGGTCACTACAACGTGTTGTTCGTATGCACCGGCAACTCGGCGCGCAGCATTCTGGCCGAAGCGACCGTCCATCATTTTGGCCGCGATCGCTTTCATGGCTACAGCGCCGGAAGTCAGCCTAAAGGCTTCATCTACCCTCAGACGCTAGAAGTGCTCAAGGCCGTCGATCTTCCCATCGACGGGTTGCGCAGCAAGAGCTGGGCGGAGTTCACGACACCGGAGGCTCCGGTGATGGATTTCGTGATCACCGTGTGTGACCAGGTGGCCGGCGAGGTTTGCCCCGCGTGGCCGGGTGCGCCCGTCACAGCCCACTGGAGCATCCCCGATCCGGCCAAGGCACAAGGCGATGAGGCCACAGTTTATAAAGCCTTCGTGCTGGCCAGAAATCTTCTCCAACAACGAATCAGCCTGTTGCTCAATCTGAACGTGGCGGCCCTGGATCGGCTCGCGCTATCAGGTCGGCTCGATGCGATGGGAAAGGTGCCGGGCAACGACACGCTCGGCTGATTCTGTGATGAGCGCAAGCATTACACTGCCCACGAAGATCACCTCACACCGTTCTGGGACCGCTATTCGCATCATGCAGACCAAACAAGTCCTCACGATTCTTTCCGCGCTCGCTCAGGAGTCGCGGTTGGCGGTCTATCGGCTGCTGATCGAGCACGCACCGGACGGTCTGGCCGCAAGCGTGATTGCCGAAAAGCTGGGGCTGGCCAACGCGACACTCTCCTTTCATCTGAAAGAGCTGTCGCATGCGGGCCTCGTAACCAGCGAGCAAAGTGGCCGTTTTATTTACTACGCGCCGGTGATCGAGGCGATGAACGACCTGATCGGCTATCTCACGGATCATTGCTGCAGCCAGACCGATGGTAGCTGCGGGGTCGCCAAGACTTCGTGCAAGCCACAGACAACTGCTACTCAATCAAAGCGTAAAGTTCGGGCGTCGTAACCCTACAGACGGGATTCGGCGATTGCTTCGATTGCACTCGACATCAAGACGGCGAGATGGTTCTCCCAACTACCTGTCATCGTCCCTACGATGGAGTCATGAGACATTCCAGCTCCGATCAAACACGCAGCATTGTGCAGGCACTGGCCGCCGCCGCTCTCTTCGGACTGAGCACGCCATTGGCCAAGTTGCTTGTCGGCACGATTCCGCCTTTGCTGCTGGCGGGATTGTTGTACGCCGGTTCAGGCATCGGACTGTCGTTGTGGCTGCTGCTGCGCAAGGTCCGCCATCAGGCGCCGGTCGAAGCGCCGTTGGTCCGGCGCGATGTCCCGTGGCTGGCGGGCGCCGTGCTGGCAGGCGGTGTACTTGGCCCGATTCTTCTCATGGTGGGGCTCACACGCACCCCCGCTTCGACCGCTTCGTTGCTGCTCAATCTGGAAGGGGTTTTGACCGCGGTCATTGCGTGGGTCGTGTTCCGCGAAAATGTGGATCGCCGGGTGTTCCTCGGCATGCTGGCGATCATTGCCGGCAGCGTGCTGCTTTCCTGGCAGCGTCAGATAAACACCGAAATTCCCTGGGGCGCCCTGGCGATCGCGGGGGCCTGCCTGTGCTGGGCCATCGACAACAATTTGACACGGCAGGTTGCCGGCGGCGATCCCATGCAGATCGCCGCGATCAAAGGCGGCGTGGCCGGTGCCATCAATGTGGTGCTTGCCCTGGTCATGGGTTACCGCTTTCCCGACACGCTGCCCTTGCTGGCCACGGGGCTACTCGGTTTCGTCGGCTACGGTTTGAGTCTGGTGCTTTTCGTGCTCGCCTTGCGCGGCTTGGGAACCGCGCGTACGGGGGCTTATTTTTCTACAGCCCCCTTCGTCGGGGCCGTGCTATCGCTGCTGCTGTTCACTGAGCACCCGGGCCTTGCGTTCTGGGTGGCCGGTGCGCTGATGGCGATGGGAGTTTGGCTGCACGTCAGCGAGCGTCATGCTCATGAGCATGCGCACGAACCGCTGGTGCATGATCATCGCCATCGCCACGACGAACATCACCAACACACGCATGACTTCCCGTGGGACGGCAAGGAACCGCACACCCATCCGCATGTGCACGATCTGCTGGTGCACAGCCACGCGCACTTTCCGGACATCCACCACCGACATCGGCACCCGTAAGGTGTCCTTATGGTTGACAAGCAACGTTGG
>JAKANU010000352.1 GCA_021812315.1 Pseudomonadota bacterium | reverse complement strand
TGAAACGCGAGCATTAAGCAAGTTTCCCCAACTGACGGATGCGTCGTCGTATCAGAAAGGGCTAGCAGTTGAACTCATTGAGTGTGACCTTGTTCATCTTGGGTCACTTATGGTGAGTCATCCAGGGCGAAAGATTGACAAGGCTGGCGTCGCGCGTGGTTGGTTCTACCGTATCGGTGAGGACGGTGTTTGGCGGCGCGAAGCGCGAGAGGAGGAGTGCCCATGCGGTGTCGATTGGCCGCACTTGCGCCACCTTGCTTCACTCCACATTGTCGAAAAGTTTCTCGCAAAGCGCGAAGATTTTCACGATGGTGAATGATCGCGCGACTACTTTGAATGGAAAGTCGACAAACGAGCGTCTAACGTCTGCTTTCGGCGCCATCTAATTAGCCCAGTG
Organism: Pseudomonadota bacterium; assembly: GCA_021812315.1. Classification (GTDB taxonomy): domain Bacteria; phylum Pseudomonadota; class Gammaproteobacteria; order Burkholderiales; family Burkholderiaceae_C; genus Rhodoferax. The sequence goes on along the minus strand of JAKANU010000352.1, from coordinate 2,666 downwards.
ATGGCCAACTTGGTGAAGGGTTTCGGGCGCCGCCCTGGCACGGCAGGTGGTGTGCCGAGGGGGCGGCGTACGAAAGCCGCCCATGTACGAACCCGCGGTGGCTGGCTGGATTATGGGGATTTGACGGAACAGGTGGGCCTGGTTGCGGCTCCGGGAGGGGGAATTTTACCGCTGGTCGTCATAATCACGGCATTGCGCGCGGTCTTCGAGGTTTCATTTGAGCTGAATTGGCTGTTGCCTGAAATGGATTTTGGCACGCCGTGTGTCGCCGGCGCGGCCAATTTGGCCGGCTGCACAGCTCCGGCCATTGTCAGGAGCTGAACAGCTTTGACTTGGGCTGGGTGCTGGCCGTGCCGGGTCACGAGGCGATCCTCCCGGCTGGGAGTGGCATGTACGGCGGCGCGCGGGGCGGCAGTCTCCGCTGGAAAATTTCGATGATGACCATGCGCCCGCCGCAGCAGGGGCAAGGTGGTAATGGTGCCGCCGCGGTCTCGGCGGACGGTTCGGCTGGTTCTGCGGCGATGGGTGCTACGGCGAGCAGTTCCCTGGCCCGGGCGATATTGGCCTTGCAGTTGGCGCTGGCCAGCAGGCCGTAATGGCGGATGCGGTGAAAACCTTTGGGCAGCACGTGGATGAGGAAGCGGCGGATGAACTCATCAGGCGCCAGCGTCATGGTGCGCTGACGCTCGGCGCCATCGCGGCGGTAGTCCTTGTAGCGGAAGGTAATGCCGGTCTCGTCCATGGCGATCAGCCGCCGGTTCGAGATGGCGATGCGATGAGTGTAGCGCGACAGATAGGCGAGCACGGCTTCCGGCCCTGAGAAAGGCGGCTTGGCATAGACCACCCAACGCTGTTTGCGCAGTGGCGCGATGCGCTGGAGAAAGGCACGCCGTTCATTCAGCGCCGCCTGATCGCCGAAGAACTGCAGCCGGCCGGCATCGAACAGCACCAGCAGCCTGGTCAGGAACAGGCGCCTGAACAGCTTGCCCAACACCCGCACGGGCAGCAGAAAGGCCGGACGGGAGGAGACCCAGCGCTGCCCGTCGAGCGAGATACCGCCACCCGGCACGACCATGTGGATATGCGGATGGTGCGTGAGCGCCGAGCCCCAAGTATGGAGCACGGCGGTGATGCCGATGCGGGCGCCGAGATGACGCGGGTCGGCGGCGATGGTGAACATTGTCTCCGACGCCGTGTGGAACAGCAGCTCATAGAGTTCGGCTTTGTTATGGAGCGCGAGCCCGGCAATCTCGGCGGGCACGGTGAAGACGACGTGGAAATAGCCAACGGGCAGCAGATCGGCTTCACGGGCTGCGAGCCAATCGCGCGCTGCCGCACCCTGGCACTTGGGGCAGTGCCGGTTACGGCAGCTATTATAGGCGATGCGGCGGTGGCCACACGCCGTGCAGCTTTCAACATGACCGCCGAGGATAGCGGTGCGGCAAGTCTCGATCGCCGACATCACCTTCAATTGGGTGAGGCTGATATGGCCGGCATGGCGGGCGCGATAGGCTGCACCATGACGCTGAAGAATGTCGGCGACCTCTAAATGAGGTCGCACCACCGGTCAGCCGCCGGGGCTGCCACCTTCCATCAACAGATGAAGCCTCTCGAGCGGACTGGTGACAGCCCGGATGGTCTTGGTGGCAACGCGGGCGTAGAGCGCGGTGGTGTCGAGCTTGGAATGGCCAAGCAGCACCTGGATGACGCGGATATCGACATCCTGTTCGAGCAGATGGGTGGCAAAGCTATGCCGCAGCGTGTGCGGCGACACATGCTTGCGGATGCCCGCAACTTCGGCCGCCTCATGTACCGCGCGATTGATCTGGCGCGTTGAAACCGGTTCGGTGCAGTTGCGGCCGGGAAACAGCCAGCCATGCGGCAGCATGACGTTGCGGCGCTTGCCCTCGCGCCACCACAGCCGCAGCAGGGCCAGCAACTGCGGTGACAGCATGGCGTTGCGATCCTTGCGCCCCTTGCCTTGTTCGATGCGGATCAGCATGCGGGTACTGTCAATGTCGTCGACCTTGAGGGCGGCAACCTCCGAGACACGCAAGCCGGCGCCATAGGCGGTGCCAAGTGCTGCCTTGTATTTGAGGCTGGGTGCAGCTTCGAGCAACCGCCCGACCTCCTCGACGCTGAGCACGTCCGGCAATTTGCGCGGGAAGCGAACCAGGACGAGCCGCAGCGACAGATCGGGCCGGTTGAGCGTCACGGTGAAAAAGAACCGCAGCCCCGACACGGAATTGTTGATCGACTGCGGCTGCATGCCGCTCTCACGCTGATACACCTGGAAGCGCCGGACATCCTCGACGGTTGCCGTATCGGGTGAGCGCCCGAGAAACGTGGCAAAGCTTTTGACGATGCGGATATAATCGTGCTGCGTATGACTGCGCAGGCCGCGCATGGCCATGTCTTCGAGCATGCGCTGGCGCAACGGGCTGATGGGAGTAGATTCAGGCTGGGTGGAGATGGACATGGGAACTTCCTCTCAAGCTGAAAGAGCCCCTTCATGCTCGGACGCAGTTCCATCTCAGTTCAAGCAATTACGCCGGCGCGGATGCTACGCCGCCACCACATACACCAATCCCGCGCAAGCGGGTCGTCTAATCGCCCCGCCGTCAAGAGGAAAGTCAACATTGCTCGTTCCTTCAACTGATGTTCGT
>JAKANU010000351.1 GCA_021812315.1 Pseudomonadota bacterium | reverse complement strand
GGGCCTGCCACTGTACCGCTACTTCGGCGGCATGGCGGCCACCCAAATGCCGGTGCCGATGATGAATGTGGTCAACGGCGGCGCACACGCCAACAACAACCTCAACATTCAGGAGTTCATGATCATGCCGGTGGGCGCGCCGAGCTTCCGCGAAGCGCTGCGCTATGGCGCCGAGGTGTTCCAGGCGCTCAAGAAGATCCTGCACGACAAGTCGATGAGCGTGGCGGTCGGCGACGAAGGCGGCTTTGCACCGAACGTGGCGAGCCACGAGGCGGCGATCGGGCTGATCCTCGATGCGATCGACAAGGCGGGCTTTGTCGCTGGCGAGCAGATCGCCTTGGGCCTGGACTGCGCTGCCAGCGAGTTTTATAAAGACGGCCAGTACCACCTCGACGGCGAAGGCCTGGTGCTGAACTCCCAGGAGTGGACCGATGTACTGGCGAACTGGGTCGACAAATATCCGATCATCAGCATCGAGGACGGCATGAGTGAGGGCGACTGGGAGGGCTGGAAGATCCTGACCGAGCGCCTGGGCAAGAAGGTGCAGATAGTGGGCGACGATTTGTTCGTCACCAACACCAGGATTTTCAGGGAAGGCATCGAGCGCGGCATTGCCAACTCGATCCTGATCAAGATCAACCAGATCGGCACGCTGAGCGAAACCTTTGCCGCCATCGAGATGGCCAAGCGCGCCGGTTACACCGCCGTCATCAGCCATCGCTCGGGCGAAACCGAGGACTCGACCATCGCCGACATTGCCGTGGGCACGAACGCGGGCCAGATCAAGACCGGCAGCCTGAGCCGTTCCGACCGACTGGCCAAGTACAACCAGTTGTTGCGCATCGAAGAAGACCTGGGCGACGTTGCCAGCTACCCGGGCCGGCGCGCGTTTTACAACCTGCACTAAACCGCATCATGGGTCGGCGTGTCGTCCCCGCGTTCCTGCTCTTGCTGCTGCTGGCGGTGCAGGCGCAGCTATGGTTTGGCCGCGGCAGCATTCCGGCCGTGTCCCGGCTGACCGAGCAGTTGCGCGTACAAAACCAGCTCAACGAACAGGCACAACTCGTCAACGACCAGCTCGGCGCCGAAGTACGCGATCTGAAGGAAGGTCTGGAAATGGTTGAGGAAAAGGCCCGGCTTGAACTCGGGATGGTCAAGCCGAACGAGATCTTCGTGCAGATCGCGGCAAGCCCAAGGGCGCAGGCCAGTCGTTGACAAGGTCAGGCGCCTGCCTCACAAGCAAGCCACTACCGCCGTTGCCGACACCCCGTGTTATTACGGGGAATCAGCCTTTAGCCGCGAGGCCGGAACGGCCGCGGCGGGCAGCGACGCGGCAATCCATGTCGGCTGATCAAAGGCATGGATTGCCACGCTGCGCTCGCAATGACAGCCAGTGAAATACTGCTCCAGCAACCACTCCAATAATGGGGGCTTGATCCTCCTTGACTCAGTTAACTAGATCCAAGCATTTCGAGCCCAATTCGAGGAGACCGTCCACCTGCCCACTCAATGCAAGGTGGGTTCGGACGGCGGTACCCCGCCCTGCCCGGCAAAAATCCGCGCCACGTCCACCGCATCAAATTTTTCTTTGGTGCCGCAGAATTCACAGGCAACTTCAATCTTGCCACGCTCGGCGAGGATGCTATTGGCCTCGGGCGCGCCGAGTCCAAAGATCATCTTCGAGACGCGCTCGCGGCCGCAGGTGCATGCAAATCGCGGTCCGGCCTCACCCACCAGGGGTTCAAACAGCACCAGCGTTTCTTCCCAGAACAAACGACGCAGAATCGTCGCCACGTCCAGGGTCAACAACTCGTCGCGTTTGAGGCTGGCGGCAAGCGTCGCGACCCTGTTGTAGTCCTCGTTGTGCCCCATGGATTCGCTTTTGGTCGCGTCCTGCCCGGGCAGGCGTTGAAGCAAAAGGCCGGCAGCAACTTTGTCGTCGGCCGCAAGCACGAGTGTCGTCTCAAGCTGTTCACTTTGCAGCATGTACTGCTCGAGCACTTCGCTGAGCCGGTCGAGTTTTTCCCCGCGCGGACCGTGCAAGGGAACCACGCCCTGATACGGGTTTTGTCCTGGCAGCGCGCTTTGCGGATCCAGCGTGATGGCGCAGCGGCCGGTGTTCGCGGCATTGACCAGCGCGCTCAAACCGGCATCGGCCCCGACCTCGCCGATCACGGTGGCGGTGGCACGCAGGCCAAGGTCAGGCTGCACTTGCGCCACCACCAGTTTGACCGGGCCGTCGCCAACAATTTGGAGCGTCAGCGAGCCGTTGAATTTGATGCTCGAACGCATCAGCGTTGCCGCTGCTGCCAGCTCACCGAGCAGGCGTTGCACCGGCTCGGGATACGCCTGCCCGGTACCCAGACCGTGACGTTGCAGGATTTCGACCCAGGCATCGGTCAGGCGCACCACAGCACCGCGCACCGGCAGGTCTTGAAACAGGAATTTATGCAGTTCGGACATGCTTCTTCAACCCGGCACGAAAGCGCCGTGCGTTGCCGACGTACAGTTGCGCGCTCAGGCGCAAGCCTTCGATCTGCTCGGGTGAGAGTTGGCACACCGCCTTGGCCGGGCTGCCCAGGATCATCGACCCGTCCGGGAACTCCTTGCCTTCGGTCACGAGCGAACCGGCGCCGACGATACAACCCTTGCCGATCCTGGCACCGTTGAGCACGATGGCGCCAATGCCGATCAGCGAGCCGTCGCCGATCGTGCAACCGTGCAACATCACGCGGTGCCCGACCGTCACGTCTTCGCCGATGGTCAACGGCTTGCCGACGTCGGCGTGCAGCACGCTGGCGTCCTGGATGTTCGAGCCGCGCCCGATGCGGATCACATCGGTATCGCCACGGATCACCACGCCAAACCAGACGCTCACATCCGCCGCCAGTTCCACGTTGCCCATCACCTGCGCGCCGTCGGCGATCCAGACTGAATCCTCCAGCCTGGGAGCCACACCGTCGAGTTCAAATATTGCCATTGCCGTTCCTTTGCTGTAGTGCGCCGCGCTAGCCGCGCGGATGATGCGCCGCGTGCAGGGTCTTGAGCCGTTGCAGCGCGACGTGGGTATAGATTGT
>JAKANU010000044.1 GCA_021812315.1 Pseudomonadota bacterium | reverse complement strand
GCGCCGGCCCACGAATCGACCCACAAAGGCCCTCCACATGCTACGAAATAGATAGCTGCTAAGGCATATTCCACGGCAATTGCAAGGATATTTGATATGAAATACCCAAGCTCCATCCGGCGCGCCGGCTACGCCAGCCCGCTCGGAAACATGACTCTGGCAGTCGACGCCGACGCACTGGTCGGCGCCTGGTTTGACGGCCAAAACCACCAACCCGAGACCCATCCGTGGCCCGAGCTCACCGAGCACCCGGTGTTGCGGCAGGCGCGGCGGGAATTGGCGGAGTACTTTGCCGGGCGCCGCACCAGGTTCGACGTGCCGCTGGCATTTGCTTGCGGCACTGATTTTCAGCAGGCGGTCTGGCGCGAACTGCAGCGCATTCCCTATGGCACCAGCACCAGCTACGGCGCAATCAGTGCGGCCATCGGCAGGGCCACTGCGGTGCGGGCCGTCGGTACTGCCGTCGGGCGCAACCCCTTGGGTATCATCGTGCCCTGCCACCGCGTCCTTGGCGCCGATGGGTCGCTGACCGGTTACGCTGGCGGGCTGGAGCGCAAAATCGCCCTGCTGCGGCTCGAAGGCGTGAGTTTCAGAGCCGACCCCAAACAAGAGCAACGCCAAGGCACACTTTGAACTCAGCATCGCCCAAACCAATTGCCTGGCGGACCGATTTCGTGCTGCTCGGTGCGCTGTGGGGCTCATCCTTTTTGTTCACGCGCTTCGGCGTGCTCGAATTCGGCGCCCTGCCCACCGCTGGTGTGCGCGTGCTGATCGCCTCGCTGTTTCTTCTGCCGATCCTGCTCTGGCGCGGCCTGGGGCCGCAATTGGCGCAACACTGGAAGAAGGTCTTCTTTGTCGGCGTGCTCAATTCCGCGATTCCGTTTGCCTGCTTCGCCTATGCCTTGTTGTCGATTACCACCGGACTGTCGGCGATCCTGAACGCCACGGTCCCGTTGTTTGGCGCGCTGATTGCGTGGATCTGGCTGAAGGACCGGCCCGGCGGCCTGCGCATACTCGGCCTGCTGATCGGCTTTTTTGGCGTTGCCCTACTGGCCTGGGACAAGGCGAGCTTCAAGCCTGATGCCTCGGGACTGTCCAGCGGCTGGGCCGTGCTGGCCTGCCTGCTGGCAACGCTGTGCTACGGCCTGGCCGCAAGCTACACGAAGCGCTACCTGGGTGGCCTGCCCGCGCTGGTCACCGCCACCGGCAGCCAACTCGGCGCCACCGTAGGTCTGGCGCTGCCGGCCCTGTGGCTCTGGCCCGAGCGCATGCCCAGCGCCACCGCCTGGCTGTCGCTGGTCTGGGTCGGCGTGCTGTGCACCGGCCTGGCCTACATCCTGTACTTCCGCCTGATCGAAAATGTCGGCCCGGCGCGTTCACTGACTGTGACATTCCTGGTGCCGGTATTCGCGGTGATTTATGGCGTGCTGTTCCTGCACGAAGCGGTTTCGGCGTGGATGCTATTTTGCGCGGCCATCATCATCTGCGGCACGGCACTGTCGGCGAATTTGATCAGGTTCAGGAGCTGAAAGGCAGCAGCTCAATTCTTCACGCACGTGGGGTAGTGCCCGCACAAACGGGGGCCATCACCTTTTTCGTCATTCAGGGCTCTTGCACTGTCTGCGTCACGTATCCAGTTGAGTCAGCGCCCTCAGCAAGATCGTATACAACTGGTCAGGGCTGAAAGGCTTGATCAGGAAGTCGTTCATGCCCGCGTCGATGCATTGTGCCTTGCTCTCGGCAAAGGCATTGGCCGTCATGGCGATGATCGGCGTATCCCGGTGACCGGAAAGTTGCCGTATCTGCTCAGTCGCCTCCAGCCCGTTCAGGGCCGGCATTTGCATGTCCATGAAGATCGCCGCATAGCTGCTCTGCTGTGCCCGCGTAACGGCCTCGCCACCATCCTGCGCGGTGTCCACGACCAGCTCGACCGACTCAAGCTGCAGTCGGGCAACTTCACGATTGATCGGCTCATCGTCAACCACCAGAATGCGCCGGCCCCGGTAGCGTTGCCGGATTTGCCCTTCGGCATCGACATCGGTTGTCGACGGCGTTTCAGTCACTTCCTCACTCTTCTTTAGTTTCACCGTAAACCAGAACGTGCTGCCCGTGCCCGGCGTGCTGTCAGCGCCGACCTCGCCACCCATCAGTTCGGCCAACCGTCTTGTGATCGACAAGCCGAGACCGGTGCCGCCGTACTTGCGCGTCATCGAGTTGTCCGCCTGCTCGAAGGCGCCAAAAAGCCGGGACATGGTTTCGGGCGTAACTCCGATGCCGGTGTCCTCTACCTCAAAGCGCACCTTCACCGAGTCGGTAGTCTCGTCGAGCCTAATCACCCGCAGAGTCACGGTGCCCTTGTCGGTGAACTTGACAGCATTGGCGGCGTAGTTGAGCAGGGCCTGTTGCAGTCGCGTAGGGTCTCCCATCAGGTTTGACGGCAAGGGATCCATCTTGACCAGCAAGCGCAGGCCCTTGGTCTTGCAGCGCTCGGAAATGATCGCCACGACATTCCAGAGCAGGCCGCTGACGGCGACCGGCGCCTCCTCCAGGATCAACTTGCCGGCCTCGATCTTGGAAAGATCGAGGATGTCGTTGATGACCGACAGCAGGTGCCGCGCAGCAGCGTCGATGGTGTCGAGCCGTTGGATCTGTTGTGGCGTGGCACCTTCGCGGCGAAGGATGTCAGACATACCGATGATGCCGTTCATCGGGGTGCGGATTTCGTGACTCATGTTGGCCAGGAAAGCGCTCTTGGCGACGCTGGCGGCCTCGGCCCTCTTGCTGGCGGCTGCCAGCTCCTGGGTTCGCTGCGCGACGCGGGTTTCCAACAGCGTCTTCTGCTGTCTCAGTTCTTCTTGGTCACGGCGGCGCTGAATGATGCGCCAAAGGTCTTGGCTGATCAACTGCACCGTTTCCGTATCGAAGTCGTCGTAGGCTGCCTCACTGTTCCCCACTGCGGTAACCATGACGACCTTGCCATTCTCAATCACCGGTACCGAGATAAACCGACCAAGTTGCGCGTGTCCCTCGGGCAACCCGGTTTTTCCCGGGTAGTTTGCGTAGTCATTGCAGACCACCGGTGCGCGCTGACGCACCGCATCCGCCCACAAACCGGCACTCGACACCGGGTAGTGGCGATCGAATAGCGCTTGCCGGCATTCGGTGATGGTTCGTCGCGACCACGCCACGAGTTCGATCGTTTTCTCGTCGTCGCTTATGAAATGTATGAACGACACCAGGCTGCCTGTGACTTCTTCGGTGAGCAGGAGTCCGCGCTGCATGAAAGTCTGCTCATCGAGTGCCTCGGCCATTCGCGGCAGTTCAAGCAGCACATCGGCACGCCGTACCTGTCGCTTGAGCTGAGCCTCAGCCCGCTTACGTTGGCTGATTTCCTCGATGACCGAAATGAAGTAATCAGGTTCACCGGATTCTTTGGGTACAAGCGCTACCGTCAGATTAATCCATACCGCAGCGCCACTCTTGCGCACGTAGCGCTTTTCCATCGAATAGGTCGATATCTTCGCCGCCAACAGTAGCTGCACGTTCTCCAGATCGCGCTCCAGATCGTCCTCGTGGGTGATGTCCTGAAAACGTTTCGTGAGCAGTTCTTCCCGAGTGAATCCCACGATGTCACACAGCTTCTGGTTGACGCACAGCCAACTTCCGTCCAGACCGACATGGGCGATACCCACTGCCGCCTGCTCGAATGTGGCTCGAAAACGCCGTTCGCTCATGCCCAGGTCTTTGGTGCGCGCAAGAACCCGCTTGGTCAGACTGCGGTTCCACACCACCGTCAAGACAAAAAGCGCGCCAAAAATCGCGGCCATCACTGACAGAGCGACGCGATGCTGCTCCAGCCAGGTCACAGTACCCAAACGACCACGTAGCCATTCACGACGCAATGGATCAAGCTCGCCGGAGGCGCGAAGCTGCACCAGCCCCGCATCGAGCAGTTGTATCAACTCGCGGCAACCCTTCTTCGTCGCGAAAGCGTAGTCCTGGACAAACAGATCCCCCACCGCCAACTCCACGTTGCGTAGCTGGTAATCAGATATGAGGCGTATGCAGGCGAGTTCGGCACAGACGAAGGCGTCCAACTGTCCCAGGTTCAACTTCAGCAAGCCTTCGAGTTTGCGCCTGATCAAGTGCCGCTCGAAATCAGCGCGTCCGGCCAAATATGCCACCGAGACATCCTCTAGCTGCAGGCCGACGGAATGGCCCTTTAGGGACTGCAAGTCGACGATGTCACGCGCATTCTGGCTACGAAAAACGGCTTGGCTGATCTGGCTGTGAGGCGCCGAGAATTCGTAACGCAGTGCCCGCTCCGGCGTACGTATCATGCTCACGATATCAACAGCGCCATTCTCGAGAGCCTGCACCGCATCGGGCCAGGTAAGCGGCAGGAACTCAAAGCGCACCCCCGCACCCTTGCCGATTGCCTGGATCAAGGCGGGCGTAAACCCGCGCACAACCGCCTTCTCATCAATGAATTCGTAGGGCTCGTATTCCCGGTCGATCGCCACCCGATAGATTGGCGTGACCTTGTTTTCCACCGTGTCGGCTTGCACTAGCGAGATCGAGAACAGCAGCAACAGCGCAAGCATCTGGATCCATGGCTTGAGACGGAATGCAAACCGGGGCCGAGTATGGGCGGCAAAGCCGGTCGTGATGGCACCTTGCACCCTGCATACGGCGCCGGCGGATGGGTCTATTCCTACAGCCGGAAATGCGACTGAAACCGATGGCCGCGCATCAGCCCTAATGACTGCGAGGGAGCTAGCATGGATTGACACTTCTAACGCACTTTCAGGTTGTCACTAGCACTTCTTGGAGTGAAATTGCCCCCCGGGCTGAAATGATATAGCAGTCAGGAGTCTTGGACCCACATTGGCGGCGGTCTTTGAGCACCTCCCAACGATGAATGGTGCCTTTGGGATGACACACCATGGCTTTCCAACTTCCAACAAAGCCGCCTACTGGCATGTGCGGGATACGCAGGATGCCACTTTGCGTGCCATCATCATCTGCGGCACGGCGCTGTCGGCGAATTTGATCAGGTTCAGGTGACCTGCCCGGGACGCAGGTGCAGGCCTTGATCTGCTACCCTTGCCAACATGTCCAATTCAGACCGTGCCCCTGCCATGCCGCCCGGCCTGACTGTTTTGATCCTGTCCCTGCTGCTGGGTCTGCAACCGCTCACCACCGACCTGTATCTGCCTGCACTGCCCGCGCTCACACAGGGCTTTGGCGCGAGCATGCCGCAGGCACAGTTGACGCTGACCGCCCTGCTGCTGGCCTTCGGCATTTCGCAATTGATCTGGGGCCCGCTGTCGGACCGCTTTGGGCGCCGCCCGATCCTGCTGCTTGGTCTGGGCGTTTACCTGTTGGCAGCCACCGCCAGCGCACTCGCGCCGAACATGCAGATGCTCATTGTCTGGCGCACGCTGCAGGGCGCGGCGATGGGTGCGGCGGTGATGTGCGCGCGCGCCATCGTGCGCGACCTCTATACGCCAGCACAGGGCGCGCGCGTCATGTCCAAGGCGCTCAGTGGCCTGGGCGTGCTCGCCTGTCTGGGGCCACCGCTCGGTGGCTTGCTCGCATTGTGGTTTAGCTGGCGCGTGGCGCTGCTGACGCTGTCCCTGTTTGGTGCGGTTTCGCTGGGCCTGATCGCTCTGCGTTTTGCCGAGACGGTGCCGCAAAAGAATTTCAACGCGCTCAAACTCGCCACGCTGATGCGCACATGGCTGAGGATCGGGCGGCACCCGACCTTTGTGGCCTTTTCGGCGCTGTCGACCGCGTCCTATGGCGGGCTGTTTACGTTTCTGGCAGCGTCCTCGTTCGTCTTCATCAAGGTGCTGGGCTGGAGCAGCGGCGGTTACGGGATGCTGATGTTTTCCAACGCGCTGGCGTACCTGGCGGGCACCTTCCTGTGCCGCTACTGGCTCTCGCGCGTGGGTGTGCGCCGGGCGCTCGCGCGCGCCGGTGCCCTGTCGGTCACCGGCGGCAGCTTGATGGGCGTGCTGGCCCTGGCAGGCGTGCAAAGCAGCTGGGCGATCATGCTGCCGCAGTACCTGTTCATGCTCGGGCACGGTGTGCACCAGCCATGCAGCCAAAGCGGTGCCATCGGCCCGTTTCCGCAGTCCGCCGGTGCGGCCTCGGCGATGAACGGATTTCTGATGATGGTCGCGGCCTTCCTGGTCGGCAGTTGGCTGGGCACGCACATGGATGGCAGCATCTTCCCGATGGTTCTGGGGATCTGGTTCTGGAGCGTGCTCGTGGCACTGGTGGCCTGGACCCTGGTGCAAAGGTATGGAAAGACTGGCGCACCTTGAAGTCCCGCCACGCTACGTGGCATTAGCTGGGCCGACCGCGTCGGGCAAGACCGCCGTTGCGCTGGCGATCGCGCGACAACACGACGTCGAAATCATCAGCGTCGACTCGGCCTTGGTGTATCGCGGCATGGACATTGGCACTGCCAAGCCCACCGCCGACGAGCTGGCCGCGGCCCCGCATCACCTGATCAACATCCGCGACCCATCGCAACCGTACAGCGCGGCCGAGTTTGCCAGCGATGCACGCGCCCTGATCACCGACATCACGGCGCGCGGCAAACTGCCCTTGCTGGTGGGCGGCACCATGCTGTACTTCAAGGCGCTGTTTGACGGACTCGATGACATGCCGCAGGCGGACCCGGCAGTTCGCGCCCAAATCGAACGCGAGGCGCAGCAGGCAGGCTGGCCCGCCATGCACGCAGCGCTGGCGCTGGCCGACCCGGTGACGGCGGCACGCCTGGCGCCGGCCGATTCGCAGCGAATTGCCCGCGCGCTGGAAGTTTTTCGGCTCACCGGGCGGCCCTTGTCATCCTTTCACACTACAAAAACAATAGCTGCCCACGCAAGCAGCACGGGCGTTGCAGGCGCAAATGGCTTGAACTCTTGCGGTGCGCACAGGCTGCTGATCGCGCTCGAGCCGCTCGATCGAAGCTGGCTGCATCAGCGCATAAGTCAGCGTTTTGACGCGATGCTGTCGCATGGCTTGCTCGACGAGGTCCAGGCCCTGCGCAGGCGTGGCGACCTGCACGCCAATCTGCCCGCGATGCGCTGCGTCGGCTATCGGCAAGCCTGGCAGTACCTCGACGCGTTGCAGGCCAGCCCGGTTGCCGCAACGCCACCCTTAGCCGAGCTGCGCGAGACCGCCGTGGCGGCCACACGCCAGCTCGCCAAGCGCCAGCTCACGTGGTTGCGCGCGATGCCCGAGCGACGCATCGTGGACTGCGACGGCCCCGACGCAACGCAGCAAGTGCTGCGCCTGGTCGGTGCATTTGTCAAAGATCTGTCATGAGCCTGGTCGTCACCGGCTTGTCCAAGCACTATGACGAGGTCGCCGTCTTCCGCGACGTTTGCCTGAACGTGGCCGCGGGCGAGTTCGTCGCCATCGTCGGCGAATCCGGCGTGGGCAAATCAACCCTGCTCAACTGTGTCAGCGGGCTGGATCGCTGGGACAGCGGCAGCGTGGTGCTTGACGGGCTCGATGTCGGCAGCATGAGCGACGACGAGCTCGCGCGCCTGCGACGCGAGAAGATCGGTTTTGTCTTTCAGGCGTTTCACGTGCTGCCGCATCTCGACCTCGCACAAAATGTGGCGCTGCCCCTGCTCTTGCTCGGGCAGCACGACGACCAGCGGGTGCAGGCGATGCTCGACGCTGTCGGGCTGGCTGGCCTGGGACCGCGCCTGCCGCAGCAGCTCTCGGGCGGTCAGTTGCAGCGTGTGGCCATCGCCCGCGCCCTGGTGCATCGCCCGAGCCTGCTGCTGGCCGACGAGCCGACCGGCAATCTGGACCCAGGGACCGCCACCCGTGTGATGGATGCGCTGATCGAGCAGACGCGTGCGCACGGCGCCTCCCTGGTGCTGGTCACCCACTCGGCGGCGGCGAGCGCACGCGCCGACCGCGTGCTGCAACTCAGTGCCGCCGGACTGGTCTAGGGCGCGTACTCGTCCAGACCCACCACGCCGATCTTGCGCAAGCCCAGACGCTGCGCAGCACTGAGCACCATGGCCACCGTGTCGTACTTGGCGCTGCGCTGGGCGTGGACGTGGATCTCGGGTTGCTCGTCCTGCGCGGCAGCCCGCACCAGTTGATCGCGCAGCTGTGCATCCCCGGCCAGCGCTTGGCCGTTCCACAACAACTGGTCTTGCGCCGTAACCTCGATCCGCACCACCAGCGGCACCGGCGCCTGTTCCGGCGGCAGGCCCGCGGGCAATTCCATGTTCACCGAATGCAACTGGATCGGGATGGTAATGATCAACATCACCAGCAACACCAGCAACACGTCGATCAGCGGGGTGATGTTCATCGCCGAGCTTGGCTCGGGCTCGCTCCACTGCGAGGTCTCATCAAAGTTGATGGCCATGGTCTGCTAGCGCCCGGCCGGTGGCTCAGTGACAAAGCCGATGCGCGCAATGCCGGCACGCTGGCAGGCGTAGAGCACGCGCGCCACGGCCTCGAAATCGGCGCGCGCGTCGCCGCGAATATGCACTTCGGGCTGCGGCGTCTGCATGGCAATCCGGTACAGCTTGTCCTGCAGGCTTTGCCGATCCGGCAACAACGCGTCAAACCAGTAGCTCGCGCCGTTGGCGTCGACCGAGATCACTACCGTCTGCGGCGAACTTTGGCGCAATTCGTTGGCCTGCCTGGGCAGTCGCAGCGCCACCGTGGTGTTGATGACCGGAATGGTGATCAGGAAAATGATCAGCAGCACCAGCATCACGTCGACCAGCGGCGTGGTGTTGATTTCCGCCAGCGCGGTGCCGTCGGCATCGTCTTCGTCGCCAAATGCGATCGCCATGATTCAGTCCCCCGGGCCCTGCAGCGCCGCGTGTTGCTGCTCCTGCGTCTGCTCGAGCAACTGGGTGTGCAGTTCCGAAGCAAACCCCTTGACCTCATGCAACAACACCCGGTTGCGCCGCCCCAGTGCGTTGTAGGCAAGCACGGCCGGCACCGCCACGGCCAGCCCCAGAGCGGTCATGATCAGGGCCTCGCCAACCGGTCCGGCGACTTTGTCAATCGACGCCTGGCCCGAGACACCAATGGTCACCAGGGCGTTGTAGATGCCCCAGACGGTACCGAACAGGCCCACGAAGGGCGCCGTAGCACCCACCGTGGCCAGCACCGACAGCCCCTCCTGGCTGCGCATTTGCAATGTCGAGACCGAGTGCACGATGTCCTGACTCAACCACTGGCCGAGCTCCACCTGGCCGCAAAGTTTGCCGTGCCGGCGCAGTGCCTCCAGTGCCGACAGCGTCATGATGCGAAACGGGTTCGATGGCGCCAGGGTCTCACTGCGCTGGCGCAGTGACTGCTCGCCGGCAAAGACCCGGCTGGCGATACGCGAGTACCTGGCCAGGCGGCGTTGCGCCAGCCATTTGGCGACGATCAAGTACCAGCTCAACAGCGACATGGCAGCAAGGATCAGCAGCGTGGTCTGCGCCACGGGATCGCCCTGCTCCCAGACCGATCGCAAGCCGTACGGGTTGCCCACAGCGACGCCGGCCGGTGGCGTGATGGCAGCCGGGAGCTTGTCCGGAACCGCCGTCAATGCGGTGGCAAAGCGCTGGTCGGCGCTGGCCACACTGGCAACCCGGAGCGGCGCCGTCGTACTCGGCTGCGCCTGCAGCGAGGTGGCCGAGCACAGTGCCAGCGCCATGCCAACAACGCAACCTTGCAATGCGCGAGTGGTGAAAACGGTACTTGTCATGATGCGTTCCTGTTGGTCTGGGGAAATCCCGGTCGGGTCATGCTTTGTGAAACTCCGAATAGCTTACTTGCACTTGCCCGTCGCTGCGGCAAACGGAATCGTCACCACACCGAACAAACTACCCCCCGGTCGGGGGCCGATGCAATCGGGCAGTTCGGCAGTTGAGACCGCGTCGGCGAGCTTGTCGCGTCGGCGGCTGCCATTGATCTGTTCGTTGGCCATTTCGGCCAGGCTGCGCTGGCGTCCAGGGTTGAACATATTCGTATAGCCACCCGGCGGAGCGGCACGCGCACCCGGCTGCGACGCACTTGAAGCCGCCGCGCCGGCACCGGCCGCGCCGCTAGCGTTGGTCCCGGCCGCCGGCTCCAGCGCAGTGATTGCGGCGGGTCGCGGTACCGCGGCAGCGGGCGCCACCGAGGCTGCTGCTGGCGCGGCCTTGGGCACTCCGGAGGGCATTGGATTGGCCAGCGGTATGGCTGCCGGTCCGGGTAGCGGCACCGGGACCGCACCGGGCAGCGCCAATGGCGCGACCGCGGCCTCGGCGGGCGCTGCGGTGGCGCTGCGCGTCAAGGTCGGCAGCAGCTCTGGCGCAGGCACTGCGGCGGGCGTTGGCGCGGGCTGTTCGGGCAGGATCGGCACCGGCACCTCGGGCACCGGCACGGGCAGATCGGCCATCGGCGCAGGCAAGGGTAGGGCGGCGGGAATCTTTCGCTGCGGTGTCACTAGCGCGGGCTGTTCCGTCACCGGCTCAATCGCCTTGGGTACCGGTACCGGTACAGGTACGGGCACCGGCGCGGGCTCACGCACAACAGGACTGGCTTGCACAGGCTGCGGCTCGGGCTCGCGCAGCAACACCGGTTTGGGTCGCGGCATCGGCGGCGGCTTCTCAAGCGGCAGCGTGATGGGCGCGAGATAGTGCACCACCGAGCGCACCGACGTCACCACCGGCGTCGCTTGCAACACCAGCCAGAACAGCGCCACATGCAGCAGCGCAGTCGTGGCCAGCGCCGGCACCGAGACCGGCGACGCTGCCTGCGCGGCTGTCGGCGACAGGCCCCAGTTCAGACCCGCCACGTGAAGATTGGCCAAACCATCATGGCGGCTATCTTACTGTGCGTGGCTGCGCTTTCACTTTTATACTGGCCCGGTGCTGGCACTGCTTCAAACCTATTCCTGGCAGGAACTGCGCCATCATCCGTGGCGGCACGGCGCGGCCGTGCTGGCGGTGGCACTGGGCGTGGCGCTGGCGTTCTCGGTGCACCTGATCAACGCCTCGGCACTGGACGAATTCGACAACGCCGTGCGCTCGGTGGCCGGCCAGCCCGATCTTGAACTGCGCGCCATGCAGGGCAGCTTCGACGAAGCCATCTTCGAGCGACTGGCCACCCATCCCCAGGTCGCACTGGCCTCACCGATTCTCGAGACCAGCAGCTACGCACGCAGTGCCCGGGCGACACGGGTGCTACTGCGGGTGATCGGCGTGGATGCGCTGTCGGTCGCGGCCATGGCCCCGGCACTGATGCCCCAACTTGCCGCCGGCACCGAACGGACGGCACTGTTTGCTCCGCAGCAGGTGTTTCTCAACGCCGCCGCGCGCCAGCGCCTGGGCAGCGAGGGCCTGCAGGTGCAGCGCGCCATGCAGCTTCAGGAAGTGGCGGTAGCGGGCACGGTCGCCGCGACTGGCTCGGCATTGGCGGTGATGGACATCGGGGCGATGCAGGACTTTTTTGACCGCCAGGGGCAACTCAGTCGTATCGACTTGCGCCTGCGCGACGGTGTCGACCGGGCGGCCTTTGCACACGCGCTGCAAAGTGCACCCGACTGGCCCGCCGACCTCACGCTGACCGAGCCCGGCGATGCGCTGGCGCAAGTCAGCAACATGTCGCGCGCCTACCGGGTCAACCTCAGTGTTCTGGCGCTGGTGGCGCTGTTCACCGGCGCCTTTCTGGTGTACTCGGTGCTGTCGCTGAGCATCGCCAAACGCGCACAGCAGTTCGCGCTGTTGGGCGTGCTCGGCCTGAGTGCGCGCCAGCGGCTGGAACTGGTGTTGTGCGAGTCGCTGGCGCTGGGTCTGGTGGGCAGCGCCGCGGGCATCTTGCTCGGCGCCGCACTGGCCTGGCTGGCTCTGCACCTGCTCGGTGGCGATCTGGGCGGTGGTTATTTCTCCGACGCCACGCCAGCCTTGCACTGGAGCGCCTGGTCGGCCCTGCTGTACGCGTGGCTGGGTGTTGTCGCGGCGCTGGCGGGCGGCTGGTGGCCGGCGCGCAACGTGCAACGACTGCCCCTGGCGCCAACGCTCAAAGGCCTGGGGGCCACCCGGCAGGCTCCGCACCGGTACTTGCCGAGTATCATTTTGATAGCAGTCAGCGCTTTGCTGGCAACGGCTCCAGCAGTTCTTGATATCCCGGTGGCGGCGTATCTGGGGATTGGTCTGCTGCTGCTTGGCGGCATCACGGCGCTGCCCTGGCTGGTGGCCGTTGTGCTCGATCGGCTGGCACCGCATTTCGCCCGGCAGGCACTGGTCTTGCTGGCCATCGAGCGTGCGCGGCGGATGCGCGAAAGCGCTGCCGTGGCGGTGAGCGGCGTGGTTGCCGCACTCAGCCTGGCGGTGGCGCTCACCGTGATGGTGGCGAGCTTTCGCAACTCCATGGTGCTCTGGCTCGATCAGGTGCTGCCCGCGGACCTTTATGTTCGGGCTGCCCGACATCTGGCGGCGGGCGAGACCGTGCACTTCAGTCCCGAATTTGTGCAGGCTGCTGCCAGGCTGGGCGGCGTGCAGCGACTGCAAACACAACGGCAGATCTCACTGCAACTCGATGCACGCCAACCGCGCGTGGCCCTGATCGTGCGCCAGATCAGCTCGCCGGCGCGTGATCTGCCGCTGACCGGGGCAGCACTGGCGGTACCTCCGGGGCAGATCGGGATATACGTCAGCGAGGCGATGCTTGAGTTGCACGGTGCCAGGCTGGGCGCGGCGTTTGCTCCAATTTCGAAGTATTTTTTGCCTGCAGAGCGCGAAGCACAAGCACATGCAGCTACATTTGTCGTAGCAGGAGTGTGGCGTGACTATGCGCATCAGGCCGGGGCCATCGCCATCGACCAGGGCGATTTCGAACGTCTTACCGGGGACCGTCGCGCCAACGATCTGGCGCTTTGGCTGAACGCTGGCACCGACACAGCCGCCACCGAAGTCGCGCTGCGGGCACTCGCCGAGCGCCTCGACCCAGGCAGCGGAGCGCTGCTTGAATTTGGCAGCGCCAGCCAGATCCGCGCGACCTCGCTGCGCATCTTTGACCGCAGCTTTGCGGTCACCTACTGGTTGCAGGCCGTGGCCATTGGCATCGGACTGTTCGGCGTCGCGGCGAGCTTCAGCGCCCAGGTGCTGGCGCGGCGCAAGGAGTTCGGATTGCTGGCCCATCTGGGCCTGAGGCGCAGCCAGATTCTTGGCGTCGTGGCGCTGGAGGGTGCAGCCTGGACGACGCTCGGCGCGCTGGCCGGTCTGGGGCTCGGGTTGGCGGTGTCTTTGGTGCTGGTATATGTCGTCAATCCGCAAAGCTTTCACTGGAGCATGGATCTCGCGTTGCCCTGGTTGCGGCTGCTGGGCTTGTGCCTTGGCGTGGTCGGTGCTGGTACCCTGACGGCCTGGCTCTCGGCACAGGCGGCGGCCGGACGCGATGCGGTACTGGCAGTGAAGGAGGATTGGTAAGGGTGCGCAGGCTGGCCCGATAGCCTAGTTCGAGGCAAGCTCGCCCATGTCGCCGCGGTATTCGATCTTGCCGCGCACGCGGGCGCGCGGGTGCAAGTCGATCAATTCGTCGTAGCTCGCGTCGCCAATCACCGTGGCCGATCCGGTGATTTCAAGGGCTTTGCGCGCAACCAATGTACCCATCACCTTGCCCTCGATGAACACGAAATCGGCCTCGATGCGGGTGTTTTCAACCACGCCGGTCGGACCGATGTGCACCGTGCCACCGGTGTCGAAGCTGAGGTTGCCCTTGAGGTGACCGTCAATCTTGATGCCCAAATCGCGCTTGCTGCTGAAAGAACCATCAAAAT
>JAKANU010000043.1 GCA_021812315.1 Pseudomonadota bacterium | reverse complement strand
CATTCAAGAGCGCGGACGGACCGAACGGGTGGCTTTGAATGAGGTGTTGTATTTCAAAGCCGAGCTTAAGTACATCACCGTGCGCACGCGCACCCGGAACTACATTCTGGAGGGCTCGCTCAACGAACTCGAGGCCCGCTATCCCGGGCGTTTCGTCCGCATTCATCGTAATGCCCTGATTGCCAGGCACGCAGTGCGTGCGCTGGAGAAACATCACGACGCTGACGAAGGGGACGGCTGGGCGGTGCGCCTGATGGATATCGACGAACCGCTCTTTGTCTCACGTCGGCAGCTGGCGGCGGTTCGTGAAATGGTGGTCGCCCGGCCTTGACCGGATCGGATAACAAGCCGCCGCCCGGCCGACCTTCACGCCATCGGATCAGCCGGTATTTCGCAGTCCGGCGGCGGTGTCATTGATCGAGATGTGAATGCCCCGGTGAACCCGCTCATCGGCTGGTCCCACGCGGTAGCGGCGCACCAGTTGCGCCTGCAGATGGTGCAGTGGGTCGATGTAGGGAAATCGGTGGCGGATCGAGCGTTGCAGCCCGACGTCGTCGGCCACCGTGAATTTGGCAAAGCCAAGTAGCCGGGTTTGCCAGAGCTGGAGGGTTCTAGAGCGAATCTGCTGCTCGTTGTCGGCGAGTTCGCGTGGCCTCAACACATCTTTCTCGCCCCCGCCCGTGCCGCGGATCACGTTAACTGTTTGCGCTCATCAGCGCGCCCGCGTCCGGGAGCTGCGGCGGTAGGTGATTGAATCATGGCTTCGGGTGTGAGCTGGACGGGTCCCATGCTAGCATCCAATGTTTGGCGCACGCCAACGGCACCCACTACATTGAGTCATGATTTATGCGTAGTTTGACAATCGCAACACGAGAAAGCCGCCTTGCGCTATGGCAGGCTCACCACGTCAAGTCCCTGCTCGAGCAGCGAGGACACCAGGTCAGCCTGCTCGGAATGACGACCTTGGGGGATCAAATACTTGACCGTACCTTGAGCAAGGTTGGCGGCAAGGGCTTGTTTGTCAAGGAGCTTGAAGTGGCGCTCGAAGACGGTCGTGCCGATCTGGCGGTGCACTCGCTCAAGGACGTGCCGATGGATCTGCCCGGGGGTTTTTGCCTCGCCTGTGTGATGCAACGCGAGGATCCACGAGACGCCTGGGTATCAAACCGGTTCGCCAGTCTGGTCGACCTACCTGTGGGCGCGATCGTCGGCACCTCGAGCCTGCGCCGCGTGGCGCAGCTGCGCCGTCTGCGCCCCGATCTGACGATTGAACCCTTGCGTGGCAACCTCGATACCCGGTTGCGAAAACTCGATGATGGCCTGTACGCCGGTATCGTGCTGGCCGCGGCAGGCTTGAAGCGGCTCGGTCTGGCCGCCAGAATACGCGAGACCTTCGAGCCGCTGCAGATGCTCCCGTCGGCGGGGCAGGGGGCGCTGGGCATTGAGGTTCGAACCGATCGCCAGGACGTAATCGAAGCACTCGCGCCATTGGCGCATGCCGACACCTGGCTGGCGGTGGCGGCCGAGCGGGCGGTGAGCCGGGCGATGGGTGGCAGTTGCTCGATGCCGCTGGCGGCGTTTGCCACGCTCGATCGCGGCAATCTGTGTATGGACGCGGCTTGGGGTGACCCCGAGGGTGTTCTGGACTTGGTGACTGTGCGCGCCAGCGCGCCGGTGCTCGATCGTGACAGTGCCGCCGCCCTGGGGGCCGGGCTTGCTGCGCGGCTGCGGGCTGCAGTCCTCGCACAGGGCGGATCCATTCCCGATCCGACGGGTTCGGCGCCAGAGCGCTAGGGCATGCGCGTCGTCGTCACCCGCCCCGAGCGCGAGGCGCAGCGATGGGTACGCGAGCTGAGGGCGTTGGGCTTGGTTGCGCAGGCGCTCCCGCTGATCGAGATTGCTGCGATCGAGGACCGGTCGGCCCTGCAGGCGGCGGCGCGCGCAATCGGACAGTATGTTGGTGTAATGTTCGTCAGCGGTCCTGCCGTAGAGCATTTTTTTTCTTCAAATCCCGACTTGGGACTTGAATTCAGTGCACAGCACGCTATGCAAACAAGAGCATGGGCGACCGGCCCAGGCACCGCCCGCGCCTTGCTTGCCGCTGGCGTGGCACCTGAGCGGATTGACTCTCCGAGCGGCAAGGTCGGTCAATTTGACTCTGAGGCGCTGTGGGCGCTGGTGCGTCGTCAAGTCCACCACGCCGACCGCGTGCTGATCGTTCGCGGCACCGAACACGGGTCCTCGGGCAGCGCTGACCCGGGCAACGGCCGGGACTGGTTTGCCGGGCAGGTGCGACAGCTTGGTGCGATTGCGGAGTTTGTCGCGGCCTACACCAGGCGTGCGCCCAAGCTCAGTCGGCAAGATCTTGACCTGGCGTGCGAGTGTGCCAGCGATGGGTCGGTGTGGTTGTTCACCAGTTCGCAGGCGCTGGCGAATTTACTCACCCTAGTCCCGGATTTGAGCTGGAAGCGGGCGCGGGCGCTGGCAACCCACCCGCGAATTGCGCAGTCGGCGCGCGAGGCTGGCTTCGGCCAGGTGCAGCACTCCCGTGCCACGCCCGCCGACGTTGCCATGGCACTTGAGCAACACTTTAAAATGGCCCGATGAGCGCCGAAACTGACCTTGAAGCCACACCGTTGCGAGCGAGTTCACCGCGCTGGGTATCCTCGATTCTGCCTTTGGCTGGCTTGGTTGCTTTGCTCCTGGTGATCTTGTTGTGGCAAAAGCTGTCCTCGATTCAGGAGCATCTGGCACGTCAGAGCGCGGATACTGCCGCGCAGTCGGTGGAAGCACGAGCGCTGGCCAAGCAGGCGCAGGAGTTGTCACGGGACGCCGGCGCCAGGGTGGCAGTCTTCGAGGCGCGTCTGAGCGAAGTCGCCCTGCAGCGTGCACAGCTCGAGGAGTTGATGCATAGTCTGTCGCGCTCGCGCGATGAGAATTTGGTGGTAGACATTGAGGCCGCCATCCGGCTGGCCCAGCAGCAGGCGCAGCTCACGGGCAGCGTTGAGCCCTTGCTGGCGGCGCTCAAGAGCGCTGACCAAAGGCTGGGCCGGGCTGCCCAGCCCAGACTGGGATCGTTGCAAAGGGCGATTGCCCGCGACATTGATCGTGTCCGGGGAGCGGCAGTCAGTGACACACCAGGGATACTTGCCAAGCTCGATGAGTTGGCAAGGTTGGCGGACGATCTGGTTGCGGCGAATGCGGTGGCCCCCGTGAATCGGGCGACCGCGGCCAGACGTTCGGCCTCGGAACCGGCGCCGGCTTGGTGGCAGAGAAGCCTGCAAGTGGTCCGCGACGAGGCTCGCAATCTGTTGCGGGTCAGTCGAATCGATCAGCCCGAGGCGGCTTTGCTGTCGCCCGAGCAAGTCTTCTTCTTGCGCGAAAATTTCAAGCTCAAGCTGCTCAACGCCCGCATGGGTCTGCTGGCGAGGCAGTTGGAGTCTGCTCGCGCGGATCTGGCCAGCGCCTCGGCATCGCTGAACAAGTACTTTGACGCGAGTTCGCGCAAGACTCAGGCCGCCGCTGGGCTGATGCAGCAGATCCAGGCTCAGATGAGGACACTGCAGTTGCCGCGGGTGGATGAAACGCTCGCGGCCCTGGCGACCGCAGCCGCAGGACGGTAGAGATGCGCGCTGCCCTGTGGTTCCTGGCCCTGTTCGGCACCGCCGTGGCTATCGCCCTGTTTGCCGGCAACAATCAGGGGACGGTGACGCTGTTCTGGCCGCCTTACCGCATGGATCTTTCACTCAACCTGGTGCTGGTGTTGCTGGGATTGGCGTTCTTCCTGCTGTACGTCGCGCTGCGCTCGCTTGCGATCCTGTTTGCCATTCCCAAGCACGCCAGGCGCTGGCGCGTCCAACATCAGGAGCAGGCCGTCCACATGGCCCTGGTCGATGCCCTGTCGCACTTCATCGCGGGGCGGTTCATCCGCGCGAAAAAGGCAGCCCAAACTGTGCTGACCCAGGAACGCCTCATGGCCGGCGGCGGCGAAACCTTGCAGTATTCGGGCCGTTTGCGTGCGCTGGCGCACTTGCTTGCCGCCGAGAGTGCGCAGGTGTTGCAGGACAAGACGCAGCGTGAATCGCATTTTCGCCAGTCTCTGGAGCAACTTGCGCACCGTGACGGGCAGGAGGCACGCGAAGGCCTGCAATTGCGGGCGGCACGCTGGGCGCTGGAGGACCGCGACCCAGAAGCTGCCCTGGCATGGCTCAATGAGCTGCCCCAAGGGGCCGCACGCCGGACTGTGGCCCTGCGTTTGCGCCTGAAGGCGGCGCGCCTGGCCGGGCAGACCCGTCAGGCGCTGGAAACCGCACGACTGTTGGCGAAGCACGGCGCGTTTTCCGAGCTGGCCGCGTTGCGGATTCTGCGCGGTTTGGCGCTGGAACTCGTCGCGGCGGCGCGAGATCCGCAGCAGGTGCGGACGGTCTGGTTGGAACTCGATGAGGCTGAGCAACTTATGCCCGACGTCGCAGCAGCAGCCTGCGCCAGATTGGTCCGGCTCGGCGGTGATGGAGAATGTGCGTTGAGCTGGCTGCTCCCGGTTTGGGAGATCATGAGCCGGGAACCGGCCGCATTGACGGATGAGCAACGCATTGGCGTGGTTCGGGCCTTCGACGCCGCGTTCTGTGCGGCCAGTGGCGCGCAGCAGGCCTCATGGCTGACCCGAATCGAGCAGGCGCATCTGGCTCGTCCGGCAGACGCGGTGCTTCAGTATTTGGCCGGGATGGCTTGCATGCGACGACAGTTGTGGGGTAAGGCGCAGCAACTGTTGCAGCAGGCCCTGCCGAGATTGCAGAACGCCGCACTTGAAAGATCGGCGTGGGCGGCACTGGCTGAACTGGCGGAGCGGCGCGAAGAGCCCGGCGCAGCCACGCAGGCCTGGAAAAGGGCAGGCCAGATCGGTGCCGACCTGGGCGCTGTCTAACGCGGCGAGCCTGCCGCCTCCTGGGGCGGTGTTTCGAAGGGCAGCTTGAGCGGGCGCAGATCGCGCTTTGTTTCGACCAGAATCAGTGGGCCATCATCGCTGGCAACTGCAACTGGACGTTCCCGCGGGACATGAACCGGACTCGGTTCTGCGGCAATTGCCGCCTGGGCGGCGGCCACTTTTTCAGCGTCTGAATTGACCCATTTCAAGCCCGAATTTCCGGCCACTTGTGACAGCTGTTCCAGCGGCAGAACATAAGCCTGTACTTGAGGCATGGCTGCTGTGATGGGCGCGGCGGCGTCCAATGCCGAGACCTGTGAGAGTGCAGCATCATCGACCGGTGCCGCCGCCGGCAGCGCCGTTACGGTGATCGGCTCGACCGTGCTCTCCGGCGCCGGCGATTTATCGGCCGGGGTCGCGGTCGGGACGGAGAAATACGACTTACGGGGAGGCTGCTCCATGGCATCTGCGGATGCGGGGGAGGACTCGGGCGGCAAAGACTCGGCGCGAGTCGCGGGTTCTGCACGTGCGTTGCGCGAGCTCCGGTCACGGCCGTAGCGGTCGCGCGGGCGTCTCTCGCGCGGTTCCGGCGGGGAACTGGCCACGTCGCTGTGATTGCTGCTCATGTCCGTGCGGGTGTCGCCAGTCTCGGCCACATCCGTGGGCTCGCCGCGGTTTCGCTCGGTGCGGGCCGGGCGTTCGCCACGTTCGGAGTTGCGCGCCGGACGGTCTGCCCGGCCGTCTCCCCTCGGCCCGGCCTGCGTTCTTGGCTCGCCGGATCCCGCTACAGCGGCACTGGAGTCGGCGCCGACGACTTTGTCCTCGGCGTCCCGGCGATCACGCTGGGGTGCTTGTGTGGACCGCTCGCCACGCGGACCGCGACCCTCGCCGCGGCCACCGCGGGCGCTGCGCGAACCGCGGGTCTCTCCCCGGCCCTCGCCACGACGGGCACCGTCGCGAGCCGGGCGGGTTGCGCCATGGGTGCGCTCTTCCTTCATGCTTTCCTGAGCCGGCGGCAGCGGCGGAGCCGGTATCGGCTCGGCACCAAACAGATTCTTGATCCAGCCAAAAAAGCCCTTTTCCGCGACCGGGCGCACAGCAGCCTGGGTTGGCGGCGCGACGGCTGTTGGAGGCGAAGTCGGCGCCGCCGGCCTTGGCCCTTGAGGCCTGGGGGTGGCCGCAGGTGCCGGATCGTCGGGCAACACGCCTTTGATGACAGGCGATTGCCGGTTGGTTGGCTCCTGTGAGCGACGTGTCACCGCGACCGGGTCTTCGACCTCATCGGCCATCTTGTAGCTGGCCTGGACGTTGTCCAGACGCGGATCGTCATGCTTGAGACGCTCGAGCTTGTAGTTCGGTGTTTCAAGCATCTTGTTCGGTACCATCAGGACGTTGATACGCTGCTTGATCTCGATCTTCGCAATCTCCGCGCGCTTTTCGTTGAGCAGGAATGACGCAACTTCGACCGGAACCTGGCATAGCACCGAGGCGGTATTGTCCTTGAGCGACTCTTCCTGAATGATGCGCAGGATTTGCAGCGCACTCGATTCGGTGTCGCGAATATGGCCTGATCCGCCGCAGCGAGGGCAGGGGATCGAGGCCCCTTCCGAGAGCGCCGGACGCAGTCGTTGGCGGCTCATCTCCATCAGGCCAAACTTGCTGATGGTGCCAAATTGAACGCGTGCGCGATCTTGCCGCAAGGCGTCGCGCAGGCGGCTTTCAACCTCACGGCGATTGCGGCTTTCTTCCATGTCGATAAAGTCGATCACGATCAGCCCGCCCAGATCGCGCAGACGCATCTGGCGCGCGACTTCATCGGCGGCCTCAAGGTTCGTGCGCGTGGCAGTCTCCTCGATGTCCCCGCCCTTGATGGCACGCGCCGAGTTCACGTCGACCGACACCAAGGCCTCGGTATGGTCAATGACGATGGCACCGCCGTTGGGCAGTTGCACGGTGCGGGCATACGCCGATTCGATCTGGTGTTCGATCTGGAAGCGGCTAAACAGTGGTGCGTCATCGCGATAGCGCTTGACGCGCGGTGCGTGCTCGGGCATCACGTGCGCCATGAACTGCTGGGCCTGTTCGTAGACGTCGTCAGTATCGATCAGGATATCGCCGATGTCGTTGTTGAAATAATCACGGATGGCGCGAATCACCAGCGAGGATTCCTGGTAGATCAGGAAGGCGCCTTTGCCACTCTTGGCGGCGCCGTCAATCGCTGCCCACAATTTGAGCAGGTAATTCAAGTCCCATTGCAGTTCCGGGGCGCTGCGACCGATTCCGGCCGTGCGCGCAATGATGCTCATGCCCGCGGGATACTCTAGTTGGTCGAGAGCCTCCTTGAGATCGGCTCGGTCGTCGCCTTCGATGCGTCGCGATACGCCGCCACCGCGCGGATTGTTGGGCATCAGCACGACATAACGCCCAGCCAGGGAGATGAAGGTCGTCAGGGCCGCGCCCTTGTTGCCGCGCTCCTCCTTTTCCACCTGCACCAGCAGTTCCTGGCCCTCGCGGATCGCATCCTGAATGCGCGACTGGCTGACCGACACACCCTGCTGAAAATACTGACGTGAGACTTCCTTGAACGGAAGAAAGCCGTGGCGATCCTCGCCATAGTCGACAAAGCATGCCTCCAGCGACGGTTCGATCCGGGTGATGACCGCCTTGTAGATGTTACCCTTGCGCTGCTCGCGCCCTTCGATTTCAATTTCGTAGTCGAGCAATTTTTGCCCGTCGACGATCGCCAGGCGGCGCTCCTCGGCCTGTGTGGCGTTAATCAGCATGCGTTTCATGGCCTGCGTCCCTTCAATTCAAACAACAACGAGCTCCTGAGGAGCTTTTGATACCGGAACTGACGCTTTGAAACGGGGAGGAAAAGCCGGAGAACGAAGACTCAAACGAGTAGTCTTGGTGTAGGCACGCGGAGGGGAGCAGGGAGTCTGGGTTGCCGAGGCGCTATAAAAGTAGTAGCTGACTGCGCCCATTGCACGGGCGACGACGGCCAATTCACACCAAGCAGCGGGGCGATCAGGCGCCGCAGGCAAAGCTGAATCAGGCTCATCAACACAAACATCTTGCTTCATTCCATTGACAGAAATCGCTCTGTCAACTTTGGGTATTCCATTTCAGTGTTTCAACGCGTCGTCTTAACCGCTTATCCTGCGCGCCACCACGAGCAACCGGCTGGTGGTCTACGTGCGTCGACAAACGGCGATACCGACTTGCCAGCGCGGCTGCCGGCGGTGGGTGGACTAAACTCCATCCCACCCGTGGGCTAACTTGTCAACAAATCAACCACTTACAGCGCATCGCTAGTGAAACACATTATAGGGGCCATTCCCGCCGAGAGGCCATTACAGGCAAAAATCGTGCACGTAGGGGAAGATTGCACAGGCCAGCGGCTGGACAATTTCCTGTTGCGCACGCTCAAGGGTGTGCCCAAGACCCACGTCTACCGCATCATCCGCAGCGGGGAGGTCCGGGTGAACAAGGGACGGGCGTCGGCCGACTCCCGTGTCGAGGCCGGCGACGCCGTGCGCTTGCCACCGGTTCGTATCCCTGAGCGGGTCGCCCACAAGGTCCAGGAAATGGCCCAAGGCGCAGTCGGCAAGAGCGCGCGCGCTTTCCCCATTTTGTTTGAAGATGACTGGTTACTGGCCCTGGACAAGCCCGCGGGCGTGGCGGTACATGGCGGCTCGGGGGTCAGTTTTGGCGTCATCGAGCAGTTGCGCATGAGCCGTCCAGGGGCAGTGTTCCTGGAACTGGTGCATCGTCTGGACCGTGAAACCAGTGGCATTTTGCTGGTAGCCAAGCGCGGCAGTGCCCTGAAAAAGCTGCAGGACCAGTTCCGTGGCCGCGACATCGGCAAGACCTACCTGGCGCTGGTGCAGGGGCGCTGGTCTGCCAGCAAGAAAGTGTTGGACAAGCCGTTGTACAAATATTTGATCGGCGCCAACGCCGAGACCGGTGCCGGGGAGCGCCGCGTCCGGGTCGTATCTGTTGATGACCCCAACGGCAGGCACTCGCTCACGCTGGTGAAGGTCCGGCAGTTCTACCCGGCCGGCTTTTCGATGCTTGAAGTGACCCTCAAGACCGGGCGCACGCACCAGATCCGCGTGCACCTGGCCAGCGAAGGCCATCCGATTGCGGGCGATGACAAGTACGGCGACTTCGAACTGAACAAGGCCTTGCGGCGCAGCGCAACCGGGCCCGGGCTCGATCGCATGTTTCTGCACGCCTGGCGGTTGCAGTTCAATCATCCTTTTAGCGGCGAGCGCGTGGAGCTGACGGCCGAGTTGCCCGCCGAACTTCAAGCTTTTGTAACCCATGTCGAACACACCTGCGTCTGATCGATCGCCGTCACAGCGCTTTGACCTGATCGCTTTTGATTGGGATGGCACCCTGTTTGATTCCACCGCGTTGATCACGCGCTGCATCCAGCGTGCCGTGCTCGATGTCGGTGGTGCAATGCCGAGCCAGCGCGATGCCGCGTATGTCATCGGCATGGGCCTGATGCAGGCACTCGCGCACGCTGCACCCGACGTCCCGGTTGACCGGTATCCGCAGTTGGGTGCGCGCTATCGACACCACTATCTGGCCAGCCAGCACGAACTCAGTTTGTTTGAGGGCGTCTTGCCGATGCTCACGGAGCTGAAGTCGCGTCGGCACCTGTTGTGCGTGGCCACCGGCAAGAGTCGGCGCGGCCTCGATGATGTTCTTCAGACGGTGGAACTGCAGCATCTGTTTGACGGCTCGCGCACGGCCGATGAGACGGCGGGAAAACCCGACCCGCGAATGTTGCACGAACTGATGCAGGCGTTCGAGGTCGGGTCCGAGCGCACACTGATGATCGGCGACACCACCCACGATCTGCAAATGGCGCAAAACGCCGGGTGCGCCAGCGTGGCGGTGAGCTATGGTGCGCACGAGCCCCAGGCGTTTCAGGAGCTCAAGCCGCGCTTTGTCGCACACAGTGTGCGCGAGTTGCATCGCTGGTTGCTGGACCATGGCTGAGCCTGCACCGCCGCCAAGCGAGGTGCTCCTGTGCCAATCAGGCGATTTGGTCGACAGTGGTGAAGCTGTGGCCTTCGAGGTCAACTTCGAGGGTCGGGTCTGCGCGGCATTTGCCATCCGTTACCAGGGTCAGGCGCATGCTTACCTGAACCGTTGTGCGCATGTTCCGATGGAGATGGACTACCAGGCCAACCGCTTCTTTGACAGCACCGGCCAATGGTTGATGTGTGCGACCCACGGCGCCATGTATCACCCGCACACGGGAGCCTGCCGCAGCGGCCCGTGTCGCGGTGGCTTGCTGAAAATTGCGCTCACCGAGGCCGCGGGCATGGTTCGCTGGCATACTGCGGGGAACCTCAAACCCGTTGACATCTGACATGCCCGACTTCCCCGTCCCCGAACAGCCCGCCGCAGCCCAGGCACCCGGATGGGAGCGCGCGACCCTGGAAAAGCTCGCTTTCGCCGCGCTCGAGGAGCAACGTCTGGCGCGACGCTGGCGACTGTTTATGCGACTGGCGTGGTTGAGCTTCTTTTGTGTCACCGCCTGGCTGATTTGGGGGCGTAGTGTCCCCACCGGTGACGCCACGTCGGCGCACACTGCGATGGTGGAGATCAAGGGCGAAATCGCCTCCGGGGGCGAGGCGAGTGCCGACCAACTGATCTCCGCCTTGCGTTCCGCTTTTGAGGACGACGGCGCGCGTGCGGTGGTTCTGTTGATCAACTCGCCCGGCGGCAGCCCGGTCCAGGCAGGCATGGTCAACGATGAAATCCGGCGTCTCAAGGCCAAACATGGCAAGCCGGTGTACGCGGTGGTGGAGGAGTCCTGTGCATCGGCCGCCTATTACATTGCCGTGGCCAGCGACAAGATCTTTGTCGACAAGGCCAGCATCGTCGGCAGCATTGGCGTGCTGATGGACGGCTTTGGCTTTACCGGCTTGATGGACAAGATCGGCGTCGAGCGTCGACTCATGACCGCGGGGGAGAACAAGGGCTTTCTGGATCCCTTCAGTCCACAGTCAGACAAGCAGCGCGCATTCGCGCAGGTCATGCTCGACCAGATCCACAGGCAGTTCGTCGATGCCGTCAAGGCCGGGCGGGGCGCCCGTCTGAAGGAAACACCCGAGACTTTCAGCGGCCTCTTCTGGAGTGGGCAACAGGCTCTGGAGCTGGGGCTGGTGGACCAGTTCGGCAGTCTTGATTTCGTGGCCCGTGAAGTGGTCAAGGCCGAGGATATTGTCGACTACACCCGTCATGAAAATGTGGCCGAGCGGCTGGCCAAGCGCTTCGGTGCGGCGCTGGGCGAAGCTTCGGTGCGCGCACTGCGCTCGGGGCCCGTCTGGCGTTGAGGTGGCCTCAGCGGCCGATTGCGAACACCGCCGGTGTCGCGTTGTCCAGCAGTGGGTCGCGTCGGCGCCAGTTCCTGACGCTGTCGCTGCGACAGACGCCACGCGCCAGGGTCAATCCGCTGGCGACTGCCAGGCGCGTGTTGTTTTGCAGCGTTTGCAGCAGTGCCTGCAGCAGCACGGCGTTTCGATACGGCGTTTCAATGAAGAGTTGGGTCTGCCCGGTTTTCAGGGCCAGGGATTCGAGTTCGCGAACACGCTGCGCCCGCGCCATGCCGTCCTGGGGCAGGTAACCAACGAATGCGAAATTCTGGCCGTTGAGTCCGCTCGCGGCCAGCGCCAGCAACAGCGACACCGGGCCGGTCAGCGGCACCACCGCAATCGCGAGGTCGTGGGCGGCGCGAACCACCGAGGAGCCGGGGTCCGCCACCGCGGGCATACCGGCTTCGCTGATCAGCCCCATATCTGTGCCTTCCAGCGCCGGCTTCAGTAGATGTCGCGCGTCGAAATTGCCGCTGTGGTCCCCCCGCTTTGACACTTCCCTTGGCAACTCGTCAAACTGCATGGCCTGCAGCGTCGTGCTTAGCGCGACCACGCCGTTGACGCGCTTGAGAAAGGCGCGCGCTGATTTGGCGCTCTCGCAGACCCAGTGTCGCAGGCGGGCGGCGACAAGCAGCGTACCCATTGGCATCGTGGCGCCCAGGTCGAGTTCGGTGTCACAAGCAAAATCCAGCGGTACCGGCATCAGATAAAGACGGCCGTGCGAATTCCGTGCGCTACCGGATGAGCTTGAGCTCATGGGATCTTCAACCCGGCTGCGCGCAGCAAGCGGCAGGTGCGAATCAGGGGCAGTCCGACCAGGGCGCTGGGGTCGTCGCTGTCAATCAATTCCAGCATTGCGATACCCAGGCCTTCGCTTTTTGCGCTGCCCGCGCAGTCATAGGGCGTCTCGGCTCGAAGGTAGGTTTCGATTTCGTCGTCGCCAAAGTTGCGGAATTTGACCACCACGGCGGCGAGGTCAGCCTGGGCAAACCCGGTCTCGAGACAAACGACCGCCACCGCCGTCTGAAAGATCACACTCTGACCACGCATTTGCCGCAGCTGCGCGGTGGCACGCCCGTGATCGCCTGGTTTGCCCAGACACAGGCCATTCAGGTCAGCCACCTGGTCCGCGCCGATCACCACGCTGTTTGGGTGTCGCATGGCCACGTCGCGAGCCTTGTCCATGGCCAGGCGGCTGGCCAGTTGCGCAGGGTGCTCGAGCGGGCGCGCCGTTTCGTCAACATCGGGCGCGACGGCCTCAAAGGGCAGGCGCAGGCGCGCAAGCAGTTCGCGCCGGTAGGCGGAGGTCGAACCCAGGATAAGCGCTCGGACAGAATTCGCGGACATGCCCCGATTCTCTTACACTGCGGGGATGAACCCGCAACGTCCCCCGCCGCGACTTGATCTGCTGGCGTTCGCGCGCTCGGCCGGCGTCCTCTCGGGAAGCGATCTGCTATCGAATTATGAGCGCCTGATGCAGGAAACCAAAGGTCTGGGACCTGAAAACGCTCTGATCTGGTCGGCCCGTGGCGAATGGCTGACTCACCCGCCCGGTGGCCCCCAGGTTTGGTTGCACCTGAAGGCCAATGCCGAACTGGCACTGACTTGCCAGCGCTGTCTGGGTCTTGCCGCCCTGAACGTGGATGTGATGCGGTCGTTTCGCTTTTGCGCGACCGAGGAGCAAGCCCAGGCCGAGGACGCGCAAGCCGATGAAGACCTACTGGTGTTGTGTGATGACTTCAACCTTGCTGAGCTGATTGAAGACGAGATGTTGTTGGCTCTGCCGCTGGTGCCG
The DNA here is from genome assembly GCA_021812315.1 of Pseudomonadota bacterium. GTDB lineage: Bacteria > Pseudomonadota > Gammaproteobacteria > Burkholderiales > Burkholderiaceae_C > Rhodoferax. The sequence continues at coordinate 727 of JAKANU010000043.1, read as the reverse complement.
CGGCACCGGGTGTGTCCTGTGCCAGTGCGTATGGCGCTCGCAGATCCCGATTTTGAGACGGCTCTGCTGGAGCGGCGTCAGCCATTCACGGTGCTGGAAAAGTTCAAAATCGGCGGTTCCAGCAATCGGCAAAGTTGACTTATAATGCAAGGCTTCGCGCGGGCAGGAGCGTGCCGCGCATCCCACAACACCCACGCACGGCGCCTGCGCCAGTGCAAATGCCAAGGAGCGGATCATGGCCGTCCAACAAAACAAGAAGTCACCGTCCAAGCGTGGTATGCATCGGGCGCACAACGCGCTGGTGGTTCCGGGCCTGGCCGTGGAACCCACCACTGGCGAAACCCACTTGCGCCACCATATCAGCCCCACCGGTTTCTATCGTGGACGCAAAGTCCTGAAGACGCAATCCGAAGCCTGATTGCAGGTGTCAATCCAGGCCCGCAGCTACCCTTTTCGTGGCGGCGGGCCTTGTCTTTTACGACGTCCCTGAGCATTTGCCACTTGCCTTCGGCCCTGGTACCGCATGATCACGATTGCCGTTGACTGCATGGGAGGCGACCATGGCCCGAGCGTCACGCTGGCGGGTTGTCGCAATTTCCTGCGTCATCACCCCGAGGGGCAACTGTTGCTGGTTGGTTTGCCCGAGAGCCTGCGCGCCTTCTCTCACGAACGCGCGCTCAAGCTTGCTGCCTCCGAGGTCGTCAGCATGGAGGATTCGTTGGAAGCC
>JAKANU010000350.1 GCA_021812315.1 Pseudomonadota bacterium | reverse complement strand
TCTGGAATTGAACTTGCCTATATCGATATGTTCTCGCCGAGTACGCTCTCGTGAGGCATTACGCCGTTACGGGCCTGGACACGTGCTCCGGATCGTATTGACGTGCTTTCGCCAACAGCGCCCAGACGATGCGCGCGGTCTTGTTCGCCATCGCCACCGCTGCGACATTCGCATTACGTCGCTCGAGCAGCCCCTGAACCGATCGGTCTACGGTCGCTTTCCTGCGCTGCGCTGCCCAGAGCACCGAACGGGCCCCGTGGATCAGCAGCGTGCGCAGATAGACATCGCCTCGTTTACTGATGCCCAGCAGCACGGTCTTGCCACCGCTGGACTCCTGCTTCGGCACCAAGCCGAGCCAGGCGGCCATCTGGCGGCCATTTTTGAAATTCTTCGCATCCCCCACGGTGGCCACCAGTGCGCTGGCGGTCAGTGGGCCGATCCCGGGCACGGCCTCAAGCTTGCGACTGAGCTCGCTCCTGCGGTGCCAGGCGATGATCTGCGCTTCCAATTCCTGCGCCTGCCGATTCAGCTCCAGCAGGTGATCGTGCAGCCGCGCGAGCAACGCTCGCATGGCATCGGACAACTCATTGTCCGCATCCTCCAGAATCTTCGGCATCCGTCGGGCTATGTAGTGGATCCCCTGCGGGATAATCAGCCCGAACTCCGCCAGCAGTCCGCGGATCCGGTTCGCCAGCGCGGTGCGCTCACGGATAAATCCCTGCCGCGCTCGATGCAGCGACAGCGCCGCTTGCTGCTCGATATTCTTGATCGGCACGAATCGCATGTTCGGTCGAGCCACGGCCTCACAAATCGCCTCTGCATTGGCCGCATCGTTCTTGTTGCTCTTCACGTACGGCTTGACGAACTGTAGCGCCATGAGGCGCACCGTGTGCCCCTGGGCCTGCACCGCCGTGCCCAGTAGTGCGCTCCACCGCAAGCTTCCATCCCAATCAGGCACGGGGGCATATTGCTGAAAAACACCAGCAAGTGGTTGCGCTTGAGTTGCTTCTTTAGCACCGCCTTGCCGCGTTCATCCACGCCGTGAACCTGAAAGACGTTCTTCGCCAAATCAATGCCGACTGCCGTAATCTTCATCGTGGACGCTCCCGCTCCGTTCCGGTGGTTGCTATGCGCTCCCACTTTGGCACATCTGATGCCGTCAAGGGGTGGGGGCGTCCATCCCATTGCTTACAGCTCGGTGACATCCGATGGAGGACCGGCGAGCTGATGCTGCGCCACACGAAGGGTCATAGGGATCGGGTCGTGCCGCGGCTCCAAGAGGTCGGTGCGGCACTGGCCAAGTACGTGCTTCACGGGCGTACTGCGACACCAGAGCGCCGAGTGTTCCTCTCGCTCGTCACGCCGGTGCGTCCATTCTCCCGCAGCAGCACCGTATCCCGGATCGTACGCATTCGATTGGCGCGTGCGGGCGTAATGGTTCAGCGCGCAGCCCATCTCCTGCGCCACAGCCCTGCCACGCGATTGGTCGAACAGCGACGGCCGATCAAGGAGGTCGCCGACCTGCTCGGTCATCGCAACATCGATACCACGGCCATTTACCTCAAGGTCACCCTGCCGCAGCTGGCCGATGTCGCGCTTCCGTTCCCCGGAGGTGCGCCATGAGCGCCTTCGTAGACGATCTGACAGCCAGTGTGGATAGCTACCTCGCCCTGCAGCACTCTCTCGGCTATCAGTTCCGCAAGCAGGTGGGATCGCTGCAGACCTTCCTGCGCTACGTGCGCTCCACCCATGCCCGCGGCCCGCTATCGCAGGCACTCGCTCTGGAGTGCGTCATGGCCAGCGGCCCCGCGCCCTACGGGAAAGCCATCCGTTATGCGGTGATTGGCCGCTTCGCGCAGTATCACGCTGACTTCGACCCGCGGACAGAGCCGTTCGATTCCCGGGTGCTGCCTACCTCTCGCGCCATTCCTCCGCCGCGGATCCTGAGCGAGGAGCAGCTCCGATCATTGATGGCGGCAAGCGAGCGGCTATCAGCGAAGCAGCTCTTGCGGGGGCGAACGATTGCGATCGTGATTGGCCTGCTGGCGAGCACGGGACTGAGATCCGGGGAAGCCGTGCGGCTCGATCGCAGCGATGTGGACCTGACCAGCGGCGTGCTCGAGGTCCGCAAGACCAAGTTCCGCAAAGACCGACTGGTGCCGGTTCATCCCACCACCTTGACCGCCCTGCGAGACTATACCCGTCATCGCGACCTGGCATTCCCGATCCCAAAGACTACCGCCTTCTTCATCAGTACCCGTGGCACACGGCTGTCGAAGGCCGCTCTGTACTACGGGTTCCAGCAAGCCCGCGCGCTCGCCCGCATCAACGAACATGCCGCGAAGGCCCTCCGACCGCACGACCTGCGTCATCGATTCGCCGTGACCCGTCTGGCTGAGTGGCATCGAGCGGAGATCGAGGTGCAGTCTATGCTGCCGCTGCTGGCGACCTACCTGGGCCACGCCCGCTACAGTTACACTGCCTACTACATTACAGCCACTTCGGAGCTGTTGAGTCTGGCTGCCGCGAGCGCCTTCGGCAGCGGGGGTGCCGCATGAACCGGCAGCACTTACTTGGCCGCCAGCTCGAGTCGTTCTTTCACCAGAGGCTCACCCAGCAGCGCAACGCCACACCAGCCACAATCGCGGCGTACAGGGACGCCCCTCGGCTGCTGGCTCTCTTTGCCTCGGAGCAAACCGGCAAGAAGCCCTGCGCGCTCGCCCTCGAATCCCTCGACCGCGATATGATCCTGGCGTATCTGGAACAGTTGGAGCGCTCGCGCGGCAACGGCATCCACACCCGCAACGCGCGCCTGACCGCCATCCGTTCGTTCTTCCATCACGTCGCCGCCAGCGACCCGGGGTCGATCGGCATTGCACAGCGCGTGCTGGCTATCCCGAGCAAGAAGTCCGATGTTCCCACAACCCATTACCTCGTCCGAGCGGAACTCGATGCGCTCATCGACGCTCCGAGTCCGAGCTCACCGCGCGGGCGCCGCGATCGAGCACTACTACTGTTCCTCGCTCGTACCGGGGCCCGAGTTTCCGAGGCGCTGGGGGTCGACGCTGCCGATCTGTCGTTGGACGGAACCCGCCCACAGGTCCTGCTTCGCGGCAAGGGCCGCAAGGA
>JAKANU010000349.1 GCA_021812315.1 Pseudomonadota bacterium | reverse complement strand
GTCGTACATTCTGAGCGCCGTGGCCTTGTCGATCGACACCACCATCGCCTTGCCCATAAAGCCACGCCCCAGGAAATGGCGCACAATATCCTGCGCCACCGTCTCCAGCCGGTCGTCGCGGGTAATCAGGTGGTATTGCCGCCCCAGCACCTTCTCGAGCTTCTCTTCCTGATCGGCGTCGAGGTCGGCCTCCTCTATCAGGCGGTAGATGTCGTCGTTCAAGTCCGGGTTGACCAGCTGCAATTCCGGAGTGCGATTTTCGTAGAACAGAGGTACCGTCGCCCCGTCCTCCACCGATTGCTGGAAGTCATAGATGGAGACATAGTCGCCAAAGACCTCCTTGGTGCGCTCCTCGCCCGCGATAAGCGGCGTGCCGGTAAAAGCCAGGAACATCGCCTTGGGCAGCGCGGCGCGCATGTTGAGCGCCAGCGTGTCGTACTGGCTGCGATGCGCCTCGTCGGTCAGCACGATCACGTCGGATCGGTCGGTCAGCGGTTCTGGAGTCTGGAACTTGTGGATGAGGGTGAAGACATAGCGGTGGTTGCCGCGCAGCAGTTCCCGCAGATGCGCGCTTGATGTGGCGTGGCACCGTTCGCCCTCGGCATCAGACACAGCGCCCACGGCCTTGAAAGTCTTGGCGATCTGCTCGTCCAGTTCCACACGGTCGGTGACGACGACAAAGGTCCAGTTGCCGGCAAGCGTGCGCAGCACCTTCTGCGCGAAAAACACCATCGAAAAACTCTTGCCTGAGCCCTGCGTCTGCCAGAAGACGCCGCCGCGCCCGTGGCCAAGTATGCGGGCTTCTAACATTGATGCAATGGCATTGTTGACGCCGAGGAACTGGTGGTTCTGGCTAATTATCTTGATTAGTCCAGCTTTGTGTTCGGAAAACAGCGTGAAGTTCTCCACCAGATCGAACAGACGGGCGCGGTCACAGGTGCCGCGCAGCATCACCTCAAGTGAAACCCGGCGCGGCTCATCCTCGCGCTCGATACGCTTCCATTCGAAAAAGCGTTCCCAATCGGCGGTGAGCGAGCCGACGCGGCTGTCGGTGCCGTTGCTCGCGATCAGTATGGCATTGAACCAGAAGAACTGCGGAATCTGCTGCTTGTAATGGGTGAGGTTCTCGTCAAAAGCCGCTCTTGCCGGTACGCCGGGTTTCTTGAGTTCGATCACCACCCAAGGCAAGCCGTTGACGAAGCCTACCAGATCGGGCCGGCAAGTATACAGACTGCCGACTACGCTAAACTGGCTAACAAGCAGGAAGTCGTTGTGCTCCGGATGATTCCAATCCACCACGCGCAGGCGCTCGGTCTTTTGCCCGCCGTGTTCGCGGTTGGGCAGTGACACCGGGACGCCTTCCTTCAGTAGTCGATAGACCTCGCGGTTGGCAGCCTCTAAACTCATCGCCGAGCGATCGCGGGTCAGTTCGTCTATGGCGTTCTGGATCGCCTCAGCGGGCAAGCCGTCGTTGAGTTTTATGAGAACTGGGCGCAGGCGATCCACCAGCACCACCTCGCCCTTGGTCTCGCGCCCCAAGGTGGAAGATGCGGTGCCACCTTGGCCAAAAGTTTCTTCCAGCGCCGACACTGTCTGCCAGCCAAGCGCAGCAAACAGCTCGATGGCGGGCTGCTCGACGAGTTGGTCTTCGGTGTAGGGGTGGGTACTCATCTCTGCTGGTAGCGCCAGCGCCTTGCGACGACATTGAGTTGGTCTAACGTCATCGGATCGTTTTGCCATCCGGCGTCGAAATCAATGTCATGCGACCTCGGGAGTTGGTTTGGCTCTAGTGAACGCACTAAGATTCGGGATGGAAGCATTGCTGCCTGCCCAACGAAAATTGCCTCCTGTCGCCGTAAACCTGATAGCATTTTAGTGAGGCCTGCCATTGAATCCGGGAGAATAGAGCGGACATGCTCGCGGTCAGCATCGTTTGTGATGCGAAGAACCACCCAGCTGTTGCACTGTGAGAGAACAGTCGCTTCAACCTCACTTGGCCGTTGCGAGACAAGAAGTAGTCCAATTCCATATTTACGGCCTTCCTTGGCTATCCGCCGCACGGCTTCTTGAGCTGCTTCGTATTGTGCTGCGCCGACATTTGGCACGTAGCGATGCGCCTCCTCACATACCAACAGGACGGGACTGGCCTCTCGTTCACTTTGAGTTTGCCAGATCTTCAGCATAAAAAGTGTTCGTGCAATCGCTGCGCTTGCAGTCCCTGCAACTTCGTTTGGCACGCCAGATAAATCGACAATACGTAATGGCTGCTCGCCACCCAGCAATTGGCCGAGAACTGCTGGTAAAGGGTCCGTCAATCCGTCCCACGGCTTCATCATGAATTGAACGCGGCCATCTTTTAACAATGAATCAATCTTTCTTAGAACCTTGTTATAATCTTCGTGGTCTTTCTTGTTGTTATTGTTTGGACGCTGGGCGTTCACTGCACCGACGAAACCAATATCGTAGCTCAAGCCGTTAACTTTTCCGAACTCGTCTACATCAGTGGGGTCACCCAGCAGGTAGGGCACGGGCGCATCAACCGTTAGTTTTGTACTGTCCAACCCTTGAATCAGCGCAGCGCCTGCTCGACGCGAAGCGAGTAAGGCATTTTTTACGATATTGGACTGTGATGTTGCAGCAAATTCTGTTTTGCCGATGAATAAGGCAATCGTTTCATCCAAATTGAGCATCCAGTAAGGCAGAGACAACGTACCTTCATCAGTTGAAAGGCGTTTGTGATTTTGGAATGCACTTCCATATTCATTGTGTGGGTCTAAAATGATAATTGTAGGCTGCCATTTAGGATGTGGAGCAGTCAATCCGAGTTCTAGAATGCTGTGTAGTATCGCTGCTACTGTCCCTGACTTTCCCGCCCCAGTTGAACCGAGAATTGCGGTATGTTTGCCGAGCAACTCATTCAACTCCGCGTAACAAGGTGTTCCGCCCGAACCGACGTGTTCTCCAAGGCGAACCGTTTTCCCCTTTCCTTGACCATAGATGTGACGGAGTTCGGATTTCGGAGTCAGGTAAACCATCTGTTGCGGAAGAGGATATATAGCGACGCCTCGCTCAAACTTTAAGGTCCACTTTGGCGGAGTGGCTGACGAGTCAAGAACCCATTCACCTTCGCAAAACAA
>JAKANU010000042.1 GCA_021812315.1 Pseudomonadota bacterium | reverse complement strand
CTGGCTGCGACCAAGGCCTGCGGTGATGGAAATAGCCGATCAAGCCCGGAGAGTGGGCTGGCCAGAGGTTCACCGAACTTCGCAACCAGACGCGAGGCTAGCGTGCGCGCTGCAGCGACGCTGACTTGCTGGCCCAGCACCGCGCGCACCGCCAGGGCGAATCCGTCGAGCGTGCCCGGCACGCGCAGGCCGTCTGCCTGCGCAAAGCGCTCATGCAGCACCGCGTTGATGGCGCGCGGCTCGGCGTCGAGGTCGAGCAGGGCGCGCACACGCACCATCACCCAGGGCAGGACATCAAGCAGTGAATCGCTGACCTGCAGATCGAGATGGTGCCCGGCCGTATCAAAGCGCGCTTTCAGCCAGCCCTTGCGAAGGTTCGGGCCATGCGGCACGGCGAGTGTGCTGGCGATGCTTTGCTCGCCCTCATTCAGCGTGACCTGCTCCACCCCAGCGATTTGTCGCGCTGCAAAGAACTGCAGCATCGCCGCGACGTCGTACGGCGGGCGATATGCCAGCCTGACGTGGATGCCGGCGCCCGGCGCGTGGCCTGGCGCGCGGGCGGCGGTGCGCCGCAACTGGCTTGGGTTGAGCCCGTACTGCTGGGCGAACGCTGCGTTGAAGCGGCGCACACTGGCAAAGCCGCTGAGCCCGGCGACCTGCGTCACGGCCAGCGCGGTGTCGGTCAGCAGTTGCTTGGCGCATAGCAGGCGCCGGGTCTGCAGGTACTGCAGCGGCGAGACGCCCAGGCGCGCCTCGAAGATGCGCCGCAGATGGCGGTCGCTCACGCCAAGGCGTTGTGCCAGGCGCGCCATCGTCGGTCCACCCTGGCTCCAGGCCCCGGGTGTGTCAAGCAGTTCGGCGGCTTGCTGCGCGAGAATGCCCGCCGCGTCGTGCATCGACCAGGCGTGGCGCTGCGGCGTCGAGGCGTGCGCTGCGCTGCGCGGCGCCAGCTCCGGGCGACAGCGCAGACAGGGTCGAAACCCGGCCCGCTCGGCCTGCGCCGCGTGGTCAAAAAAGCGGCAGTTCTCGCGCTTGGGTGTGCGCACGCGGCAAACCGGGCGGCAATAGATGCCGGTCGATGTCACACCCGTGAAGAAGCAACCGTCAAAGCGCGCATCCCTCGACTTCAACGCGAGGTAGAAGGCGTCATCCTGGGTGGTGGGGTGTGGCGCAGACATGCCGACGATGATACGCGCCAACAGGCCCGGAACCAGCCGTTTTCGGACCTGTGGGTGGGCCGGGTGTGCGCCTACAATCCGAGGCACAAATTCAGGCTCGAGGACTATCGATGGGGACACAGTCATGCAATTGAACCCTGCCATTTTCAAGGCGTATGACATTCGCGGGGTGGTTCCGGCGACCATCGATGCCGCGGTGGCCGAGGCGCTCGGCCGCGCTTTTGGTTCGGCGGCATGGTCCGAGGGCGAGCGCTGCATCGCCGTCGGGCGTGATGGCCGCCTGAGCGGCCCGATGCTGGCCGAAGCGCTGATCCGCGGCCTGGTCGCTGCCGGCATGGAAGTGATCGACGTCGGCCGTGTGACCACGCCGATGCTCTATTTTGCGGCGCACACGCTGTGCAACAGCGGCATCCAGATCACCGGCAGTCACAACCCGAAGGATTACAACGGCTTCAAGATGGTGCTGGCCTCGCGGGCCATTTATGGCGCGGAAATCCAGGCGCTGCAGCGCACCATGCAGGATGAGTCTGCGGTGCTGCGCCCCGGTGGCAAGGTTCGCAGCGCCGACGTGTTTGACGCTTACCGCAAGCGCATCGTCGGTGACATCAAGCTGGCACGACCAATGAAGGTTGTGGTCGACTCGGGCAACGGCATTGCCGGTGCCTCGGCTCCAGCGATCCTGCGCGCCATGGGCTGCGAAGTCAGTGAACTCTTCAGCGAGGTCGACGGCAACTTTCCAAATCATCACCCGGACCCGAGCAAGCCGGAGAACCTGCGTGACCTGATTGCTGCGCTGCATGCTGGCGGTGCGGAACTGGGTCTGGCCTTTGATGGCGACGGCGACCGCCTGGGCATCATTACCCGGGAGGGCAACAACATCTACCCGGATCGCCAGATGATGCTGTTTGCGCGCGACGTGCTCAGCCGCGTGCCCGGGGGCACGATCCTGTTTGATGTGAAGTGTTCGCAGCGCCTGGCCCCGGCCATTGAGGCCGCCGGTGGCAAGCCACTGATGTTCAAGACCGGGCATTCGCTGATCAAGGCGGAGATGAAGAGAATCGGCGCTCCGCTGGGCGGCGAGATGAGCGGGCACATCTTTTTCAAGGAACGCTGGTTCGGCTTTGACGACGGCACGTACGCCGCGGGCCGACTGCTCGAAATTCTGAGCCGCTCGGCGGATGCCGGCGCCGTGCTCGACGCGCTGCCAAGCAGCTTTTCCACGCCCGAGTTGAATGTCAAGTGCGCCGAAGGTGAACCGCACACCCTGGTCGCGCAACTGGTTGCCAGCGCAAGTTTTGCGGCCCCCGCCGTGGTGAACACCATCGATGGTCTGCGCGTGGACTGGCCCGACGGCTTTGGCCTGATCCGGGCCTCGAACACGACGCCGGTGCTGGTGCTGCGCTTCGAAGGGCAGACCACGGCGGCGCTGCAACGCATCGAGAGCCAGATGCTGGCGCTGCTGCGCACGGTCAAACCCGGGGCGACGATTGACATGGCGGCGCATTGATCTGCGCCATCGGGCGGCCACTTTCGAGGGTACCGGCTTGAAGATATTGATTGTCAAGCTGTCCTCCCTCGGCGACGTGGTGCACGCCATGCCAGCAGTTCAGGACCTGCGCCGTGCATTTCCGCAGGCACAGATCGACTGGGTCGTCGAACGTGATTTCGCGCCGCTGGTGCGCCGCTGCGAGGGCGTGCACCGGGTCATCCCCTGCGAGCTGCGGCGCTGGCGCCGTGCACCCTGCAGTGCTGCCACGCGTGCGGCCTGGCGCGCCTTCAAGGCCGAGCTGCAGCAAGACGCTTACGATGTGGTGATCGATTTGCAGGGTCTGACCAAGTCGGCGCTGGTCGCCTGGCTGGCACGTCTGGCACCGCAGGGTCGGCGCCTGGGTCTGGCGAACCGGACCGAGGGGTCGAGCTTTGAGGCACCCGCACGCTGGGTCGCGCAACAGGCGATCACGGTGCCGGGGCACATTCACGCTGTCGCGCGCGCGCGCGAAGTTTGTGCCCGCGGCATTGGTTACGATCTCCAAGATAGTTTGTCATTTGGGCTGTTGGCGCAGGTCGATCCTGCACATGCAGCTATAGAAAGTGTAGCAAGGTCAGCGTTCCGAGGGGCTCCGGTGGTGTTCGTGCACGGCACCTCGCGCGCCGACAAAGAGTGGCCGGTGCCGGCCTGGGTCGAGTTGGGTCAGCGCCTGGTGCAGCAGGCTCACCCGGTGGTGCTGATACATGGCAACGACGCGGAGCTGGCGCGGGCGCAGCAGATCGCCGGGCAAATTCCGGGTGCCAGCGTCTGGCCACGCATGCAACTTGACGCGCTGTGTGACGCCATGGCGGCGAGTGCCGGCGTCATCGGGGTCGACAGCGGCCTGAGTCATGTCGCCGTGGCGCTGGGTCTGGCGCATGTGCAGATCTACAACCTGGAGACTGCCTGGCGTACCGGACCGCAAGGCGCAGCGCATCAGCTCAGTGTGTTCGCACAGCCCGCACCATCGGTGGCCGCCGTATGGCAGGGCTGGCTCGCGGTGGCGAGCGCGCGGGGGCGCTCATGACGCGACTCCTGTACACCTTGCTGCTGACGCTGTTGCGCCCGCTGCTGCGCCTGAAGCTGTTGCGTCGGGGCGCCCACGAGCCCGGCTATCTGCAGGCCGTGCAGGAGCGCTTTGGACGCTACGGTGCGGTGCCGCGGCGCTTGCACCCGAACACGATCTGGGTGCATGCCGTCTCGCTGGGAGAGACGCGGGCCGCCGCGGCGCTGATTCAGGCGCTGCGCGGGCGTTATGCCGACATGCGCCTGCTGCTCACGCATAGCACGGCGACGGGTCGCACCGAAGGCGCCAAGATCTTGCAACCGGGCGACGCGCAAGCCTGGCTGCCGTGGGATGTGCCCATCGCGGTTCGAGGGTTTCTGGAACACTTCGAGCCGCGCATCGGCATCCTCATGGAAACCGAGATCTGGCCGAACCTGACCAGAATCTGTGCGCAGCGAGGCATACCTCTGGTGCTGGCGAACGCGCGGCTGAGCGAAAAATCGCTGCGCCGCGCGCAACGCTTGTCCTGGCTGGCGCGTCCGGCCTACCAGAGCCTGGCTGCGGTCTGGGCACAAACGCAGCCCGACGCAGAGCGCCTGCAGGCGCTTGGGGCCAAGGTCCAGGGGGTATTTGGCAATGTCAAGTTTGACGCTACCCCGGAGGCCGCGGCATGGGCGCGCGGCCGCCGGTGGCGCGAATCGACGGGGCGTGCAGTCGTCATGTTTGCCAGCTCGCGCGACGATGAGGAACTTGCCCTGCTCCAACTTCTGATGCAGAGACGTCCATTAGATGTCGCCAAGCAAGCGTCGGACGCTACAAATAGCGTAGCAACAGAGGTTCAATGGTTGTTCGTGCCGCGTCATCCGCAGCGCTTTGATGCGGTGGCCTCTCTGATCGAGCAGTGCGGTTTTGCTGTGTCGCGGCGCAGCCAATGGGTCGACGGACCGCCCGCCGTGCAAGCGGGGCCGGCGGCGCCGACGATCTGGCTGGGGGACTCGCTGGGTGAGATGGCGCAGTATTACGCGCTGGCCGATCTGGCGCTGCTGGGCGGCAGTTTCGCGCCCTTGGGTGGGCAAAACCTGATCGAGGCGGCGGCGTGTGCCTGCCCGGTAGTCATGGGCCCGCATACCTTCAATTTTGCTGACGCTGCCGAGCTGGCACAGGCGGCCGGGGCGGCGCTGCGGGTGGCCGACATGGCGCAGGCTGTACAGGTTGCGCTGCGCCTGGCGCATGACGCGCAAGCCCTGCACGCAGCGCGCGAGGCGGCGCAAGGCTTTGCTGCCGCGCACCAGGGCGCCACCGAACGCCTGAGCGCGGCCATCGCGGCGCTGCTTACTTCATGAGCAACGCGTTGATGCCTTGCAGGTCTTGTGCGCTGAGCGTGCCGCTGGCCTGGCGCAGCTTCAGCGAGCCGAGCAGCACGTCGTAGCGCGCCTTGGCCAGTTTGGCCTTGGTGTCGAACAACTGGGTTTGCGAATTCAGCACGTCGATGTTGATGCGCACCCCCACCTCGTAACCAAGTTTGTTGGCGTCGAGGGCGCTCTGACTCGATGCTTGTGCGGCTTCGAGCGCGCGGACCTGTCCGAGACCGGAGATGACGCCAAAGTAGGCGCTGCGCGTGCCCTGGGCCACGGCGCGCCTGCTGGTTTCGAGATCGTTACGTGCCTTGTCTTCGAGCGCCAGCGTTTCGCGAATCCGGTTCTGAATCGAAAAACCGGCAAACAGTGGCAGGTTGAAGCTCAGGTTGACCGAGCCGGCGTTGACGCGCGAGCCCACGCCCGCGCTGCTGCTGCCGTCCAGATTGTTGATGACGCTGTAGCTCGCGCTCAGGTCCAGGGTTGGCTTGTGGCCGGCCTCGGCCTTGCGGGTCTCGAGCTGGGCGACCTCGAGCCCGATCTGGGCCTGCCGAATCATCGGGTGCGCTGTCTCGGACTGCGCGACCCAGGCGCCGACATCGGCGGGCGTGAGCTCGGGCAATACCGGTGGTTGCGCCAGCGCCCTGGGCTGGGCGTCGACCTTTCCGACCAGTTGGTCGAGCGCGATTTTCTTCACGCGCAGGTCGTTCTCGGCGGCGATTTCCTGGGCGATCACCAGGTCAAAGCGCGCCTGCGCTTCACGCGTGTCGGTGATGGTGGCCGTGCCGACCTCAAAATTGCGCTGGGCCGAGGCCAACTGCTCGGACACAGCGGTCTTTTGCGCCTGAACAACGGCCAGGTTGTCCTGCGCCGTGAGCACGTCAAAGTAGGCTTGACTGACACGCACAATCAGGTCCTGATCGGCACTTGCGAGTTGCGCCTGCGCCAGATCAAGCTGCTTGAGGCCCTGCTTGTAACCAAGCAGGTTGGCCGGGCGGTACAGCGGTTGCGACGCGCTCAACGTTGCCGACTCGGTGCCGTAGCTGCGGTTGCTGGCCGGTCCGATATCGGGCGTGACATCCTGGGTGGAACGCGACAGGCCAAGGTTGAGATTGGCGCTGGGCAGGATGGCGGCCCTGGCCTGGTCGGCCTTGGCCAGCGTGGCTTCGTACTGCGACCTCGCCGACTGGTACGACGCGTCGTAGCTACGAGCCGACTCGTACAGCTCGACCAGGCTTTGTGCGCGCACCGGCGCCCCGAACGCCGTGCCAAGCGCAACACAAAGGGATAACAGACGGAACGTTTTCATGATGGGTCTCGGGGTAGTATCGCCACGCTTGGACTCGCCGACAGTGGCGTCAGAAACGGAACGGCGAAGGTTCTGGAAAATTACGCAGGCGCGCGGCCAAGGTATCCCACGGCTGACTGGTTTGGTAGTCGCCCTGACCACGGCGTTTCACAATCGTCATGCGCATCATGGGTTCCTCGCCCACAATCGCCAACAGGCGCCCACCAACCTTGAGTTGCTCAAGCAGGGCGGGCGGGATTTCGGCCACGGAGCCGCCGAGGACGATCAGGTCAAACGGACTCTCCGAGGCAGCGCCCTGCGATCCGTCGCCGTGGCGCACTTCGGCGTTGTGGACGCCGGCCTGCTGCAGGTTGGCGCGCGCCATCCGCGCCAGATCGGATTCAATTTCAAGCGCAATCACGCGCTGCGCGCGATGCGCAAGCAAGGCGGTAAAGTAGCCCGAGCCGGCGCCGATTTCAAGGACCTTTTCATGCTTTTGTACCGCCGCATCCTGCAGCATCCGCGCCTCCACGCGCGGTGCGAGCATGCTCTGGCCGTGGCCCAGCGGGATTTCCATGTCGGCAAAGGTCATGGCCTTGTGGGCCAGTGGAACAAAGTCCTCGCGCCGGACCACCGACAGCAGGTGCAGGACCTGATCGTCCAGAACGTTCCATGGGCGAATCTGCTGTTCGATCATGTTGAAGCGGGCTTGTTCAAAATTCATTTGGGTACTCCAGGGGGTATGTTAACCGATTTTCCAAAATTTTACCTGCTGGCGTCTTTTGTCCCGTCCCAGCGGCGCCGCAGCCACCGCGACAGATCGTCCATATAGCAGTAGACCACGGGGACCACCACCAGAGTCAGCAGCGATGAAGTGATCACACCGCCGATGACCGCCTGACCCATGGGTGCACGCTGTTCGGAACCCTCGGTGAGCGCCAGAGCCAGCGGCAACATGCCGAATATCATTGCCAGCGTCGTCATCAGGATCGGACGCAAGCGCACTTTTGCCGCCATCAGCAGGGCCGCGCTGCGCTCGAGACCGTCAACCGGCCGGCCCTGTGCATCGACGCCGGGCAGGCGCGCGCGGATGGCGAAGTCGACCAGCAGGATGGCATTCTTCGTCACCAGGCCCATGAGCATGACGATGCCGATGATCGAGAACATGGACAGGGTGGAACCAAACATCAGCAATGCCAGCACCACACCGATCAGCGTCAATGGCAGCGCCGTCATCAGCGCCAGCGGCTGGAAAAAGCTCTTGAACTGACTGGCCAGGATCATGTAGATGAAAACGATCGCCAGCACCAGGGCGGAGACCGCGTAATCGAAGGATTCCGTCATGTTCTTCGTCGAGCCGCCGAACTGATAGCGATATCCGGGCGGAAAGTGGATGCTCTCGAGTGCCGTCTTGATGTCGGCGGAGACTTCACCGGCGGAACGCCGGTAGACGTTGGCATTGATGGCAACTTCGCGCGTCAGGTCGCGCCGGTTGATCTGGTTCGATCCGGTGGATGCATGAATCGTGGCGATCTGGTTCAGGCGCACCACGCGGGCGCTGCCGTCCGAATTCGTTCCCAGGTTAAACGCCAGCCGCTGCAGGTCATCCGGGCTGTTGCGCGCCTGCGGTGCCAGGCGCACATTCACGTCGTACGTCTGGTCGTCCGGGGCACGCCAGTTGCCCACCGTCTGGCCCGCGACCAGGGTGCGCAGCGCGGCACCGATCTGCCCGATGCCCAGGCCCAGGTCGGATGCCGCGTCGCGTCGGACCACCACATCGAGCGTGGGTTTGTTGGCCTTGACGCTCGAGTCAAGGTCAACCAGACCGGGGATTGGGCGGACCTTTTCCATCACCAGTTTGGCAATGCGCTCAAGCTCGGCCTGATCCGGCCCCTGCAGGGAAAACTCGATCTGCTTCTGTCCACCGACCGGGTCCATCAGACCCACATGGGTGACCGTGATGCCTGCGACTTGCGTCAGGCGAACGCGCAGCGCCGCAGACAGTTGCTCGACCGAGCGCTGGCGCTGCTTGTGCTCGACCAGGCGGATGTAGAAGCTGGCATAACTCTTGCCCGTGGCGCTGCCGGTGTTGATGGTGGCCAGTGAGTACTTGACCTCGGGATAGCTGCTGACGATGGCTTCGACCTGCTTGACCTTGGCTTCAGTCACTTCAATCGACGACCCCATGGGTGTGTAAAGGTTCAGCCAGGTTTCCGAATAATCAGCCTGCGGCACAAACTCGGTGCCCAGCAGCGGCACCATCAAGATGCTGGTGATGAAAACCGTCAGCGCCAGAAACAGGGTCTTCAACTTGTGCACCAGTGCCCAGCGCAGGATCGCCTGGTAGGCATTGATCAACAGGTCTGTGGCATGGTCGAACCAGCCGGTGACCCGACCGATGGTTCGTTCGTACAAGTTGGGCGCGGCACCGTCCCGGCCGTGCGTCCCAATGCTTGGATCATGCCAGACGCTCGAGAGCATCGGGTCGAGCGTGAAGCTGACGAACATGGAAATCAGCACCGCAGCAACGATGGTGATCCCGAACTCATGAAAGAACTTGCCAATGATGCCGCCCATGAAACCGATGGGCAGAAACACGGCGACGATCGACAGCGTGGTGGCCAGTACCGCCAGGCCGATTTCCTGGGTTCCGTCGAGCGCCGCCTGATACGGACGTTTGCCCATCTGGACGTGGCGCACGATGTTCTCGCGTACCACGATGGCGTCGTCAATGAGCAGACCGACACACAGGCTCAGGGCCATCAAGGTCACCATGTTGATGGTGAAGCCAAACAGATTCATGAACAGGAAGGTGCCAATCAGGGCGATCGGTAGCGTCAAACCGGTGATCACTGTCGAGCGCCATGAATTGAGGAACAGGAAGACGATCAAGATTGTCAACAAGGCGCCTTCGAGCAGCGTCTCGCGCACGTTTTCCACTGCCACCCTGATTTGACGCGAACCGTCGAAGACCGGCTGCAGGCGTACGCCCGCAGGCAGCTCAGCCCGCATCGTACCGAGTGCCGCATTCAGGCCGTCAATCACGTCGATGGTGTTCTCGTCCTGCGCCTTCTGTACGCTCAGCAGCAGGGTGCGCTGGCCGTTGTATAGCGCCAGACTTTCGGTTTCCTGGGCGCCGTCGGCGACTTCGGCGAGTTGTCCCAGGCGCACAGGCGCGCCGTTCTTGCGCACGACGATGATGTTGGCAAAATCTTCCGGGCGCTGCAGGCGCGCGGAGATTTGCACGACGCGCTCCTGCTCCAGGGACCGGATCGCCCCGAGCGGCAGGTCCAGGTTGTCATTGCGCACCGCAGCAAGCACCTGATCGGGCGTGACGCCGAAGGCCTCAAGGGCGGCGGCATGCAGGTAAATGTTGATCTCGCGTTTGGTTCCGCCAACCACAGTGACCGAGCCCACGCCGCGCACGTTTTCCAGGCGCTTCTTCAGAGTTTGCTCGGCCCAGTTGGTCAGTTCGACCGGGCCCAGGGAGGGTGTCGAAGCCCCGGGCGTGGCGACCGGCAACACAGCCAGAGACCAGATCGCCCGACTGGCCGGGTCGAAGCGCAGCACCTTGGGTTCCTTGACCTCGGAGCGCAGCGTCGGGCGCAGCAACGATACTTTCTCACGCACGTCGTCAGCGGCCTTGCGCCCGTTGATATGCAACTGGAATTCAATGATGACAACCGACAGACCCTCGTAGCTGCGCGATGTCAGAGCGTTGATGCCGGCAATCGAGTTCACGCCTTCCTCGATTTTCTTGGTGATCTCGCTTTCAATGATTTCCGGCGAGGCGCCCGGGTACTCAGTGCTGATCACGACGACCGGAAAGTCGACGTTGGGAAACTGATCGACTTTCAAGCGTTGATAGGAAAAAGCCCCGAGCACCACGATGGCCAGCATGACCATCGTCGCGAACACCGGATTCTTGAGACTGACGCGGGTGAACCACATGGCTATTGGCCTGCGGCTGCAGGCGTGGCTGCGTTGCCCAGTCGTGCGACGGTGCCCGGGCGCAGCGGACCCACCGACCCGGCAACCACGAGGGCATTTTCGGCCACGCCTTGGACGGCGACCATCGGCTGGCCCTCAAATTCACCGCGGGCACCCATCTGCACCGCTTGGTGCGCCACTTGTTGTCCGTTGAGGACCTGAACGTAAGGCTGCGGTTTGTCGGTACGCACGGCGCTCAACGGCAGTGCCAGTACCTGTGTGTGCCCGGTACCGATGCTGCCCTGCGCAAACAGGCCCTGGCGCAATCCGGCACCGTTCTCGAGCGTCAGATAGACCATCACCGCGCGACTGCCGGCAAGCGCGCTCGGGTTGATCCGGGCCACGGTGGCACGGATTGGATGGTTGGAGCCCTCGAGCTGCAGCAGTGCCTTCTGACCCACGCGGACCTCAAGCGACTCACTCGCGCTGACGCTGGCTTCAAGCTCGAGTCGACTCAGATCGACGATTTCGACAATGCGTGCTTCCACGCCGACGCGCTCGCCCGGTTGTGCCAGCCGCTGCGAGACCCAGCCGCTGATGGGCGCACGTAGCACCGTGTCGTCGAGTGACTTGATGGCCACGGCCGCGGCCGCGCCGGCTGCTTCGTGGGTGGCCTGTGCGGCGGCCAGACTGGCGGCCGACGCGTCCAGTGCAGTTTTGGAAATGAAGCCCTGTTCGACCAGCGAACGATTGTTGTTGAAGGTGCGCTGCGCGATAGCAACCTGGGCTTGTGCCGCGAGTGCTTGTTCCTGTGCCTGGCGCACACGCGCCTGGTACTCACCAGCGTCGACCCGGGCGATGATCTGTCCGGCCTTGACGGCGTCGCCTTCTCGCACCGAGAGGGCCTGCAACTCACCGGGCACGCGCGCCTTGACCAGCGCCGTGTTGCTTGCCTTGACCTGCCCCGAGATGGCCAGGCCCTGTGCCAATGCGACCGTCCTGACCTGGACCACGTCTGTGGCGCTGAGTTCGATCACCGCCTGTGTCTGTTGAGTCGCCAACCGGGCGACCGCCTCGCGTTGCACAGTGCGTTGCGAAAGGGCGCGAAACACGCCGAGCCCCAGCGCCACCAACACCAGGGCGACCAGCGCCCATTTCAACCAGCGTTTCATAACAAGTGAGGTCCTTAGCCTGAAGAAGAAGATGAGGGGCGCAACAGCAGACCGTCGAGCAGTGTTTGCACCTGATTGGAGAGATATCGCTGCGGGTTGAGGGGACGTGCCCCGTCGGTACGAAAGCAACTCGTATTGGCGTGCACCAGCAACTGCAGAAACAGCATCGGTGCGAGCACGGCGTAGACACCGTATTCGGGGTCGACCGCGGCAAATTCGCCGCGCTGCGCACCACGCAACAGGATGCGCCGGATCAGGTCGTGCGCCGGCTCAATCACTTCGTGGCGGAAAAATGTTGCCAGCTCAGGGAAGTTCTTCCCCTCCGTGAGCATCAACTTGGTCATTCCGGAGGCCTTGGAGCTGCCGAGCCGCTCCCACCACAGCATCATGCAATGGCGCAGCATCTCGGCCGTGCTCCCCTCAAACGCGGCGAACTGGGCGTTCCAAAGGGGAAAGCGCCCGGAGATGTTCTCTCGTACGACAGCCTTGAACAGCTCTTCCTTGCTGGGAAAATACAGAAACAAAGTGCCTTTGGAGACACCGGCATGGCGTGCCACCTCTTCCACGCGGGTCGCTGCGTAGCCCTTCTCGACAAACAGGTCCAGCGCCGCGGCCAGCAATTCGCCCGGGCGCGCATCCTTGCGCCTCTCGTGTTTGGGCGGCGGCGTTGGCGTGACTTCTTGCATGGGATTTGGGAGAGTCAAGGACGTTAATGACTAATGGGTTAGTAGTGTAGCCTTGCATCCTGCACCTGTCAAACGTGGCGATCCCGCGCAGGCAGAGCGCCCGGTCCGCAGGAAATTCGGACGCGACGCATTGGTTATTGTTTCTGCCGTAGCATCGCGGCCTTGCCGCAAGGCGCTTCGCCGAGAGGATTTCGATGTCTGACAACACACAAACCATTGTCTTGGGCGGAGGCTGTTTCTGGTGCACCGAGGCGGTTTTCCTCGCCGTCAAGGGGGTGCTCGACGTGCAAAGCGGCTATTGCAACGGGCACAGCGTTGCGCCGAGCTATGAGCAGGTCTGCACCGGCAAGACCGGGCACAACGAAGTGGTCAGACTCGTCTTTGATCCGCAGCAGGTCAGCCTGCGCGAGATCCTGGAGATCTTCTTTCTCATCCATGATCCAACCACGCTCAATCGCCAGGGCGCTGACGTAGGCACACAGTACCGAAGCGGAATCTATTGCTCAAATGGCGAGCAGCAGGCATTGGCGATCGCACTGATCGCTGAAATCGAGCGAAGTGGAACCTACGGCAGCCCGGTGGTGACTGAAGTGCTGGCGCTGGCCAACTATTGGCCGGCAGAGGACTACCACCAGGAGTATTTCCGGAAAAATCCGCATCAGGGCTATTGTCTGGCTGTTGCGGCACCCAAGGTCGCCAAGTTTCGGAAGACATTTGCGAGGCTAGTGAAGTAGCGTTGTCGCCACGGTTTGCAGACGCATTTGTTGGAGCCGTCATGCGCGGCAACGCGTCAATGCCGATGCCTTGCGCTAGGTCAATCCCGGAATTTCAATAGATAGGATCATCCTAGGGTGCCTGCGGGCCTGTCATGGGCGTTACGCGCATCATCGGCGTGCCGCGACGGAAAGCCTGACCGGTGTGCCCGCGAAGGCATCATCGAGTTCGCCATTCATGTTCTGGAATCATCTTCAACGCAAGTCTGCCAATTGGTCCGGTGCCGCGTCGCATCTGCTGATCTGGCTGTTGACCGGCGCGCTCTTGGGCGCCATTTGGTGGCAGGCCCTGAGTGAAGTCGAGGCGGACCGTTTGCGCGTGATTCACGTTGCCGAACACGATCTGGTGAATCTGGCGCGCGCCAACCAGGAGCACGCCGTGCGCACCTTCGACAGTGCCGACCAGGTATTGCGCCTGATACAGACGCAATACACAGGGCACCGTGGGCGAGTGACCCTTGACGCCCTGGATGCACAGGGGGCTTTGGACAGGCACATCATCCGCGACGTCAGCATCATTGACGGCTGGGGCGTGCCGCGCCAAAGTACCCAGGGTCCGGTGGCCCAGGTTGACCTGTCGGCCCAGGACTACTTCAAGGCGCACATCGGAACTGGCGTCGACAAGCTGTTCATATCTCGTCCGGTGCGTTCAGACGAGTTTGGCGAGTGGGCCATCAAGCTTTCGCGCCGGGTCATTGACCGAGACGGGGCTTTCGCCGGTGTCGTTGTGGTCTCGCTCGACCCGCACTATTTCACTCGCTTTTACCGGCAGATCGATTTGGGTCCCGGGGGCGTCGTGAGCCTGTTCGGTCTTGACGGTGGGGTGCGTGCCCGCGCCATGGGATCAGCGGAGGACTTTACCGCCAGCCTCTCGGGAAGCCCGATGTTTGCGCGCCTGGCGCGTGGGCAGCAAACAGCCACCATCACCTTCAACTCCCTGATCGACGGCGTTGAGCGCACTTTTCACTTCCGGAAGTTGCCCTCGTACCCGATGATTTCGGCAGTCGGCATGACCACCCGGCATATTCTCGCACCGCACCTCGAGACCCGATCGCGCGTGTTGGGCGAGGCTGCAGTTGGTACCGCTTTGCTCCTCGCGCTGGCGGCCACCGCC
>JAKANU010000041.1 GCA_021812315.1 Pseudomonadota bacterium | reverse complement strand
GCGGCGATGTGCTCAAGGTTTTCCAGGTCGATCTGGCGGGCGCGCGCGTCCTCATGCAGGCGCTCAAGCTGCGGTTGATACCAGGTTCTGGCAAGATGCACGTCGGCTGGCCATGCCCGCAGCGGATCGCGAAGCGCACCATACATCTGAACAAACAGTTGCCACGACTCAAGCGCCATCCTGGGTACCCGGAACTGCGTCAAGCCTGTGCCCGGATCGGACGCCAGGTTCATGGCGTCAAGCACCCGCCCGGCCAGCGCTGCGCCAATACCCGGGATCAATTGCAGGACCCGAAAGCCCGCCAGGCGTCCCCGGGGGTTCTGCGCAAATCGCAGGATTGCGAGCAAATCCTTGACGTGGGCGGCTTCGAGAAACTTCAAGCCTCCGAACTTGACAAACGGAATCTGGCGCCTGGCCAGTTCGAGTTCCAGAGCCGCGCTGTGCGATGCAGTGCGAAACAATACCGCTTGCGACTTCAGTTTCAGCCCGGCCTCTCGGTGTTCCAGAATGCGCCCGGCGACCCAACGTGCCTGTTCGGCCTCGTCGGCAACCAGGACCAGCTGCGCGCGAGTGCCGCCCGGCCTGTCGGTCCAGAGATGTTTGGCATGGCGCTCGGGGGCCTGCGCGATGACTGCGTTGGAGACCTCCAGCACGGCCTGAGTCGAGCGGTAGTTGCGCTGCAGCGCAATCAGGCGTGCCGGGTCGCTGAACTGTTGCGCGAAGTCGAGGATGTTGCGCACCGTGGCACCGCGAAAACTATAGATGCTTTGCGCGTCGTCACCGACGACGGTCAGTCCGCGACCTTCGGGTTTGAGTCCAAGCAGGATCGATGCCTGCAGTCGATTCGTATCCTGATATTCGTCGACCAGCACATGCTCAAAGCGCGCGGCGATTTCGGCTCCGAGTCCGGGTTCATGCATGACTTCCGACCAGAACAGCAGCAGGTCATCGTAATCGAGCACGTTTTGCCGGTGTTTGCTTTCCACGTAGGCAGCAAAAAGTCGCTTGAGTTCCGCCTCCCAGTGGCTACACCAGGGGAAGGCTTTTTGCAACACTGCCAACAGTGGCTCCTGGCTGTTGACCACTCGCGAGTAGATGGCCAGGCAGGTCGCCTTGTTTGGAAATCGGCTGGCCTGTGTCGGCAAAGCCAGTTCGTGGCGCACCAGACCGAGCAGGTCCTCCGAGTCGCCCCGATCATGAATTGTGAACGAGGCATCCAGACCAATGCGCGCGGCATAGTCGCGCAGAAGCCGCGCGCCAACGCTGTGAAAAGTACCCGACCAGGGCAGCGTGGGCGAGCCCGTGCTCGGACTCAGACCCAACACCTGCCCGAGGACGCCGCCGACGCGACGTTCAAGTTCCATCGCCGCACGACGCGAAAACGTCAACAGCAACAGGCGCTGCGGGTCGGCCCCGTGCACAATGAGATTGGCAACACGAAAGGCCAGCGTGCTGGTCTTGCCGGTGCCGGCGCCGGCGATGATGAGCAAGGCCCGCTCGTCGTTGTGGCATTCGGCCAATCCGTGATCCACAGCTAGGCGCTGCTCGGCATTGAGCGCCAGAAACGGATCGATGCGGTCTTGAATTACGGCGTGCATGAGAACCCGCGCAAAGGCGGCTAACACAAAGGTCTTGGAATGCAGACTGTATGTTAATACAGTTGCTGAGTGGAGATCGCCGACATTGGCTTATGCTGTGCGTCATGAAACGTCTGACGCAAGCACCCAACCTGGCGATTGCCACGCTCTGGCACGATGTTCTCGCGACCGAAGGAATCGAGTCGAGCATTGAGCGCCAGTATCTTGGCGGCGGTGCCGGCGAGTTGCCGCCAGATCAGTGCCTGCCCGAGTTGTGGGTTCATGATCCAGCCCAGGAGACCCGGGCGCGCGAGCTGTTGCAGGCCTTGCAAAACACGCCGCAACATCGATGGCGTTGCGGTTGCGGCGAACTCGTCGAGGGCGGCTTCGAGGCCTGCTGGAATTGTTCGGAACCGATGCCGCGCTAGAGGCCCGGCGTGCTGAGGTGCGCGCTGGTGCGGTAGTACGATCACTGCGTGTGCAAGGAGTCTGCAATGAATATCGACAAGTTTATGCGCGGCTACAAGGCCGCGTGGGAAGCCAAGGATGAAGCGGCATTTTGTGCGCTTTTTGCCGAGGACGGCGTGTATTGCAATACGCCGTTCGCCACCCAGCGCGGGCACGCTGAACTGGCGGCATACTGGGCGCGCGTCAAACTTCAGGAGGACATCGAGCTCAGCTTCGAAATTCTGGCCTCGACCGCCACGGATGGCATCGCGCACTGGCATGTCACGTATCAGGTGGCGTCGGAAGAATTGTTTCGGGTCTGGGCGGCCTCCACGGGAACCAACCTCGTGGCGCGCAAGCCTGGCGACCCATTGCCGCGTATGGTTCTGGACGGCGTGTTGCAGGCCACTTTCAGCGATGGTCTGTGTCGGCAATGCCGGCTGTGGTGGCACAGTCTGCCCATGCCGATGTAGCGCGCTCTCGGCCGGGCATGGGAGCGAACCGTTCCTTGCGCGTCGTTCTCGCCGCCGTCGGCTCGCGCGGCGACGTTCAGCCCATGCTGGCGCTGGCACAGGCGCTGGCGGCGCGCGGGCATGTTCCGGTACTTGCCGTGCCGCCCAATTTCGAGCCTTGGGTCAGGGGGCTGCGGTTCGCGTTTGCGCCGCTGGGTCTGGATACACAGGCATTTTTGGCGCAGAACCCGGGCGTCATCACCGGCAAGCCATGGCAAATGCTGGGTGCCATCACCAGCTACTTCAAAACGCAAGTTCCCGAGCAGGTGGATCAGTTGCGCCTGGCTTGCGCGGATGCTGACGCGATGGTCTATGGCGGCCTGGCTTTTTTTGCGGCGCCGGGTATCGCCGAGCGGCTGCAATTGCCGGCGCTGGGTGTGCTCTACAGCGCCTGCCTGTTGCCCTCGGCTCTGCACCCGCCGCCGACCATTGCATGGCAGGGCCTTCCGGGCTGGGTGAATGAATGGCTGTGGCGGATCGACCAGCGCCTGGGTGACTGGCTGTTGCGCGGCGCGGTCAACGCCATACGCATCCGTCTGGCTCTGGAGCCAGTTCGCCACGTCAGGGCGCACCTGGTTGACAAGCATCCCTTGCTTCTTGCCACCGACGAAACCCTGTTTCCGCCGGACTTGCGGCAGATGCGGCACGACCCCTACGTCAACTTTCTCATGTTTGACGATCCCAAACTGCTTGACCCCGCACTCCACACCTGGCTCGACGAGGGTGAGGCACCGATTTTCATCGGTTTCGGGAGCATGTCAGGCCCGGGCACGAAGCGCATCGATCAACTGCTCGCTGACGTGGCGCTTGCGCTGGGTCGGCGAGGCATCCTTGACGCGGGCTGGGCCGGTCTTGGCGCGAACTCGGTACCACGCCACTGGCGGGTGGTGCGTGACGCGCCGCACGCGGCGCTGTTTGCGCGCTGCGCAGTCATCGTCCATCATGGCGGCTCGGGCACCACGGCCCAGGCCCTGCGCGCCGGTGTGCCCCAGGTGGTGCTGCCGCATATGCTCGATCAGTTCTATCACGCGCATCGTCTGCATCTGGCCGGGCTGGCTGCGCCGCCTCTGCCCATGGTCTCGGTGACGGCAGCGCGCCTGCGCGATGCCATCGAGGCCGCC
Source organism: Pseudomonadota bacterium (assembly GCA_021812315.1). Classification (GTDB taxonomy): domain Bacteria; phylum Pseudomonadota; class Gammaproteobacteria; order Burkholderiales; family Burkholderiaceae_C; genus Rhodoferax. The sequence continues at coordinate 10,378 of JAKANU010000041.1, read as the reverse complement.
TTGGCGCTGCCCGTCGGCCCCCTGCAAGTTGCCGCCCACAGGCTTCGAGCAAGCCATGCCGGCGCGGATATCGTACAGCGGGTTGAAAATATGGTCGGTGGGCAAGCCCATCGATACGCAGGCCACGCATGCGCCGACAAGTGATCGGTACAAACTGTTAACAAAGTCTTCGGTATGTACCCTGAATGAATGGTGCCGATTAACGGATTCGAACTGTTGACCTACCGCTTACAAGGCGGTTGCTCTACCAACTGAGCTAAATCGGCGCAGGTCGCATTCTACCGAAGCGATCAAATCGGCCAGTGGGGACAGGCGGGTTACTTCACGCGTTTGAGGGCCGGGCGTTTGCGCGCTGTTGTTGGCGGGGTCGGCGGATCCGTTTCATCATCGTTGCGGGGACGGAATTCGACGCTGTTGAGCGTGTGCGCTGCGCCCGCTTCGTCACCGCCCTGGGCAATGACCATCGGAAACGCCATGCCCTGGCCGTTTTCGCGGGCGTAGATGGCGATGACGCGGCTCACTGGCACCATGACCTCGCGTGCAGTCCCCGCAAAGCGGGCCGTGAACTCGATGAACTCATTGCCGAGCTTGAGCGACGTGGTGGCATCGAAGCTGATGTTGAGGACGATTTCCCCGTCCTTCACATATTCGCGCGGTACCTGCACCTGCTCGTCGACGGCCACCGCCACGTAGGGCGTGAAGCCGTTGTCAGTGCACCACTCGTACAGCGCGCGAATCAGGTACGGTCGGGTTGAAATGGTCTGGGCCGGATCGGTCATGGCGGCGTTCCTGCAAATCTACTTGCGCATCACCTTCTCGGAAGGCGTCAGTGCTTCGATGTAGGCAGGGCGTGAAAAGATGCGCTCGGCATATTTCAGCAGGGGTGCGGCATTCTTGCTCAGATCGATGCCGTAGTAGTCCAGGCGCCACAGCAGCGGGGCAATCGCCACATCGAGCATCGAAAAGCCGTCTCCGAGCATGAACTTGTTCTTCAGGAACACCGGGGCGAGTTGGGTCAGGCGGTCACGGATATGCGCCCGCGCCTTCTCAAGAGCCTTCTCGTTGCTCTTGGCAGCACGCGACTCCAGCGTCGAGACGTGCACAAACAATTCCTTTTCGAAATTGAGCAGGAACAGGCGTACGCGGGCCCGATCCACCGGATCGCCTGGCATGAGTTGCGGATGCGGAAAGCGTTCGTCGATGTACTCGTTGATGATGTTCGACTCGTACAGGATCAGGTCGCGTTCGACCAGAATCGGCACCTGGCCATACGGGTTCATGACCGTGATGTCTTCGGACTTGTTGAAAAGATCAACGTCACGGATTTCGAAGTCCATGCCCTTTTCGAAAAGGACGAAACGGCAGCGGTGGGAAAACGGGCAGGTCGTACCTGAATACAGCACCATCATGGTGAGGGCTCCTAATGATCAATAAACCGGGTTCAACCATGACCCGGAGTTCTTCGAGTCATGATTGCACCGATAGAGCAGCCTGCCCGAGGCAGGACACTCCGCGAAATCCAAGCCACGTCGGCCAGGGGCCGACGCCTGCCGACGCCGGGCAGTCACTTGATGTCTTTCCAATAAGCGGCGTTGAGTCGCCAGGTAAAAAATGACAGCACACCGAGAAACAGCAAGACCCCGATGCCGATGCGCACCCGGGTGTTCTGAACCGGCTCACCCATCCACTGCAAGTAGGCAACCAGGTCGGCGACGGCCTGATCGTACTGCGGGTTTGTCATGCTGCCCGGGCGGATTTGTTCCCAGCCCTTGTGAATCCGAACGACTTCGCCGTGCTCCTTGACTTCCTCGTAAACCGGGCGTCGCAAGCCTTGCAGTTCCCACAGGACATGAGGCATGGCGACATTGGGAAACGCCAGATTGTTCCAGCCTGTCGGTCTGCTCTCGTCGACATAGAAGGAGCGCATATAGGTATACAAATAGTCGGCACCGGTGCCGCCGGCGCCGGCGCGGGATCGCGCAATCACGGTCAGGTCAGGTGGGTTGACTCCAAACCAGCCCTTGGCCTGACGCGGGTCGATTGCCGCCTTCATGGTGTCGCCGAACTTGCCATTGGTCAGCAGCAGGTTGTCCTTGATCTGGCTGGGCGTCAGGCCCAGGTCCTGCAGTTGTGTGTAGCGCTGGAATGCAGCGGAGTGGCAATTCAGGCAGTAGTTGACAAACAGCTTGGCGCCGTGTTGCAGTGCTGCGAGGTCCGTGGTCTTGTTCGGTGCCTTGTCCCAGTTGGCCTTGCCGACATTGGCCTGCGCCGACACTGCCAGGCCCAGCGCAAGCAGCAGGGCAAGGCAGCACTTTCTTGTGAGATTCAGGGTCGTCATGTTCTCGTCTCCGGCTCAGTGCGCCGTGTAATTGACACGGCTGGGCACAGGCTTGACCGCGCCAAGACCGCTCCACCAAGGCATCAGGGCGAAGAAACCAAAGTAGAACAAAGTTCCCAACTGGCCGATCCGGCCGCCGATGACCGAGACTGGCTGGGTCCCGAGGTAACCCAGCACCAGGAAGTCAAGGATGAACGCTGCATACAGGTACTTGTGCCAGTCGGGACGATAGCGGATCGACTTGACCGCGCAGTTGTCCAGCCAAGGCAGGAAAAACAGGATCACGACACCGCCGCCCATGGCCACCACGCCCCAGAACTTGGCATCGATGGCGAGCATCATGCTCACCACGATGAGCGCGACCGCGCCGATCAGGCCCTTGAAGATGGGCGCCATCTTTGACCGCGTCACGGCCACCCCCGCGCCGGCGAGCACGCTGGCAATCAGCACGTACATCATCTCGCTGGTGACGGCGCGCAACAGGGAATAGAACGGCGTGAAATACCAGACCGGCGCAATGTGCGACGGCGTTTGGAACTGGTCCGCCGGGATGAAATTGTTGTACTCCAGGAAGTAACCACCCATCTCCGGAGCAAAGAAGACAATCGCCGAGAACACCATCAGGAACACGCTGACGGCAAAGATATCGTGCACCGTGTAGTAGGGGTGAAACGGGATGCCGTCGAGCGGGACGCCGTCGGCACCCTTGTTGGCCTTGATTTCAATCCCGTCGGGGTTGAGTGAGCCGACTTCGTGCAGGGCAATGATGTGCGCCACGACCAGACCGAGCAGCACCAGCGGAACGGCGATGACATGAAAACTGAAGAAGCGGTTCAGCGTGGCGTCGCCAACCACAAAATCGCCACGGATCAGCAGGGCCAGATCCGGGCCGACGAAGGGAATCGCAGAGAACAGGTTGATGATCACCTGCGCTCCCCAGTACGACATCTGGCCCCAGGGCAGCAGGTAGCCCATGAAGGCCTCGGCCATCAATGCGAGGAAGATCGCACAACCAAAAATCCAGACCAGCTCGCGTGGCTTGCGGTAGCTGCCGTAAATCAGGCCGCGGTACATATGCAGGTAGACCACCAGAAAGAAGGCCGAGGCACCGGTCGAATGCATGTAGCGGATCAACCAGCCCCAAGGTACGTCGCGCATGATGTACTCGACCGAGCCGAAGGCCAGCGCCGTGTCGGGCTTGTAGTGCATGACGAGAAAAATGCCGGTGACCAGCTGGATCACCAGCACGACCAGCGAGAGCACGCCGAAGATGTACCAGAAGTTGAAGTTCTTGGCGGCGTAATACTCGCTCATGTGCTCGCGAAACAGCTTCGAGAGCGGAAACCGGTTGTCCACCCAGTTCAGGAGCTTGGCCCCGGCCGCGGCGTTGGGAGAAATTTCTTGAAATTGCGCCATGATCTTGGTCCTCAGGCCTTCTTGTCGGCGCCAATCAGCAAGCGCGCGTCGGACAGGTACATGTGCGGAGGAACCTCCAGATTGTCGGGCGCTGGCTTGTTCTTGAAGACCCGCCCGGCCAGATCAAAGGTCGAGCCGTGACACGGGCAGAAAAAGCCGCCCGGCCAGTCCTCGGGCAGCGAGGGCTGCGCGCCCGGCGTGAATTTGTCGGAGGGCGAGCAGCCCAGGTGGGTGCAGATGCCCACCACCACCAGGTACTCGGGTTTGATCGAGCGGACTTCGTTGCGCGCGTAGGCCGGTGCCTGCTCGTCGGGCTTGCGCTCGGACTTGGGGTCGGCCAACTGCGCGTCATGCTTGGGCAGCTCGGCGATTTGCTCGGGGGTGCGGCGCAGGATCCAGACCGGCTTGCCGCGCCACTCCACCGTCATCTTTTCGCCCGGCGTGAGTGCGGAAATGTCCACTTCCACCGCCGCGCCGGCTGCCCGGGCCTTTTCCGAGGGCTGCAAACTGCTGACGAACGGCACCGCCGCGGCGATGCCGCCAACCGCACCGGCGCAGCTCGACGCGATGAGCCAGGTACGCTTGCTGGCGTCGATCTGGCGGCGTCCACCGGGAGTCTCACTCATGGGAATTCTCAAAGAAATACATTGCTGCGAGGGCAAAACACGAACGTTCCATTGTAACTGAGCCTCGCCCGATGCACTGGCGTGGGACTTGCCCGGGCGCGGCATTTCGCACGATACTCGGCCCTACCCGCAACCCACAGGAGATGTGAGCATGGCAATGATGCAGGAATTCAAGGAGTTTGCCGTCAAGGGCAACGTGATGGATCTGGCCGTCGGCGTGATCATCGGCGCTGCCTTTGGCAAGATTGTTGATTCGGTGGTGGCTGACCTGATCATGCCAATCGTCGGGGCCATTTTCGGAAAACTCGATTTTTCGAGCCTGTTTGTGGTCCTCGGGCAAGCTCCGGCGGGTACCGCCATGACCCTTGATGCGCTGAAGAAGGCCGGTGTGCCGGTATTGGCGTACGGCAATTTCATCACCGTGGCGGTCAATTTTGCGATCCTCGCCTTCATCATCTTCATGATGGTCAAGCAGGTCAACCGCCTGAAGAAAGAGGCACCGCCGGCACCTGCGCCAGCGCCGGTCACACGCGAAGACGTGCTGCTGTTGCGCGAAATTCGCGACAGCCTGCGCAAGTAAGACGCTATCGTCTTGGTAGCTGGTAACGCCCGTCCGACGGGCGTTTGGTGGCAGTATTGCTCATAATTTCGGTTGACCGAGTTGGCGCGCCATGGCAATCGCCGCGATCAGGCTCGATGCATCGGCGCGGCCCGTGCCGGCGAGGTCAAACGCCGTGCCATGGTCGGGGCTGGTGCGCAGCAGGGGCAGACCCAGAGTCACGTTGACGCCCTTGTCCACGCCCAGGTATTTCACCGGTATCAGACCCTGGTCGTGGTACATCGCGATCACCACATCGAACTCAGCCGCGATGCCGTCTTTGGCCCGCGCCCTCATGAATACAGTGTCGGGCGCGAAGGGGCCGCTCACATTCATGCCTGAGGCTGCGGCTGCGCTGATGGCCGGCGCGATCAGCTCGAGTTCCTCGCGGCCGAACAAGCCACCTTCACCGGCATGCGGATTCAGTCCCGCCACGGCGATTCGCGGCGCGTGGCCAAGAATCGCCGCCAGTGACGCGTGAGTGATGCGCAGCGTTTGCATGACGCTGTCAAAAGTGACCGCCTCGATGGCAGCCTGCAGCGCGACATGAATGCTCACCAGAACGACGCGCAACTCATCGTTGGCCAGCATCATGCGCACCGGCATGGCATCGAGGCTGACGCCGGCGTGCCTGGCAGCCAGGGCCTGCAGCATTTCGGTATGCCCGGGGTAGCGGCAATGCGGCTCGCCTGCCAGCGCCAGCGCCTCCTTGTTCAGTGGTGCCGTCACCATGGCGGCAATTTCGCCACGCAGGGCCGCTTGCGCAGCCCAGCGCACGCACTCGCCGGCCAGCGCGCCTGCCTGGGCACTCAAGCGGCCAAAGGCAACCGGCTCGCCGCCGGCTCCAATCTGCAAAACCGGCACACAGCCGGGCGGCCGGCGCAGCGCGTCGACCGGCGTATCGATCACGACCACCGGCAAGACGATCTGCTGCGTGCTGACGACGCGCATGGCGCGGCGCATGGTGGCGACATCACCGGCGACAAAGCAGTCGTGCGTGTGGTCGGGCGCATCGCGGAAGGCCTTGGCGATGATTTCCGGGCCGATACCCGCGGCGTCGCCCAAGGTGATGGCAATCGGCTGGCCCATGTTCATGCCGGGTTGTCGATGTCGATGAATTCGTGCGCCAGCCCGAGTTGCGCCGCCACGTGGGCCACCACCGCGGGTGCACCGTAGCGCTCGCTGGCATGATGGCCACAGGCCAGAAACGCCACGCCGCATTCGCGCGCGTAGTGTGCCTGTGGCTCGGATATTTCGCCGGTGAGAAACAGGTCGGCTCCCGCAGCAATCGCGGCTTCAAAGTAGCCCTGCGCGCCACCGCTGCACCACGCTATTGTTTTTATAGCTCGTTGTGCAGTATTGACAAGCGTCACAGGCCGATTTAACCGATTTTCTACGGACGCTGCAAAGGCTTCGGCGCTGGCGCGGGGCAGGCCGTCAACCGGTTCCCCGAGAAGACCCAGATCCTGATCACCAAAGCGCGCGGTCGCGCGCAGTCCCAGCCGCATGCCCAGTTGCGCGTTGTTGCCGAGCTCGGGATGGGCATCCAGCGGCAGATGGTAGGCAAACAGATTGATGTCGTGTGCCAGCAGCAGCGCCAGGCGCCGTTTGAGCCAGCCGGTGACGCAGGCGTCTTGCGCGCGCCAGAACAGGCCATGATGGACAAAGATCGCGTCGGCGCGCGCCGCCACCGCAGCCTCGATCAGCGCCAGGCTGGCGGTCACGCCCGAGACGATCTTGCTGATCTCCCGGCGGCCTTCGACCTGCAGTCCATTCGGCCCTACGTCGCGAAAACGCTCGGGCCCGAGCAGTGCGTCAAAGGTCTCCAGCAGACGGGTTCGATCAGTCATAAGTTGCGCAAGATCTGTCCGTTGCGTGCTGCCGCGCCCGAACTGACCAGCTCCCCAGCGAGTTGTTCGAGCCATTTTGACACGTCCACATCGGCAAAGTGCCGGGCATGAATGCGCTGGAAATAGGGCGTGGCACGCGCCCACGTCAGCAGGTGTGGCCATTCGATGCTCTGGACCTCAAGCAGCTTGAATTTGAGCAGCACCTTGGTTGCGTAGCGGATGTGTTTTGCCGGGTCGGCGACAAAGCCGTCCAGACGTTGGCGCGCACGCGAGAGCGCGGCCTGCACGTCGGTGAACGCCGGGCCATGCCCGGGAATCACCGTGGCGGGTGCCAGTGATTCAATCAGGTCCAGGGTCGAGCCGACCGCATCAAACGCGTCGACGCCTTCGAGTTCGGGAAACACCACGCCAAAGCCGTTTTCCCACAACGCATCGGCAGACACCAGCACGCGCGAGCCCGGCTCGAACAGGATCACCGAGTGCGGATCGTGGCCCGGCGCTGCATGCACTTGCCAGTCCAGGTCGCCGAGCCGGATCCCGGCGCCGGGCGCGAGCAAGCTATCAAAGCCGAAGCGAGCGCAATTCTGTCCGGTGGCCGCGTAGCTCAAGGCCTCCCGGTCCCAGTGGCGAACTTGCTCGGCCAGGGCCGGCGGAATGATGGTGGTCATCGAGGGGTAGCGCTCCTGCAAGGCCGCATTGCCACCGCAATGATCGCTGTGCAAATGGGTGTTGACCAGCACGTCAAGGCCGCGTCCGCCCAGCGCGGATTCGACCAACGCCAGCGTCTGCCTGGCATGGGTGACGTAGCCGCTGTCGATGAGCGCGCAGGAACTGCGTCCCTGCAGCAGGATGTTGTTCGACGACAGCCAGCCGCGCTCGAGAACGGTGATGCCCGGCCCCAGCATCGGCTATTTTCCGACGCGCAATTCGCGTCGCAATATCTTGCCGACGTTGGACTTGGGCAACTCGTCACGAAACTCGATGTACTTGGGCCGCTTGTACCCCGTGAGGTTGTGCTGGCAGTACTTGACGAGGTCGTTTTCCGACAGGTGCGGATCATCGCGGACCACGAACACCTTGATCGCCTCGCCCTGCTTTTCATCGGGCACGCCGATGACGGCGCATTCGAGCACGCCGTCACAAAGCGAAATGACGTTTTCGAGTTCGCTGGGGAAAACGTTGAAGCCGCTGACCAGAATCATGTCTTTCTTGCGGTCCACAATCCGGGTGTAGCCGCGCTCATCCATGATGCCGACGTCGCCGGTGCGCATGAAGCCGTCGGCGGTGAAGGCGTGCTTGTTTTCTTCAGGCTGGTTGTAGTAGCCGCTCATGACGTTCGGGCCTTTGATGCATATTTCGCCTGATTCACCCAGCGGCAGCGATTCACCCTGGTCGTCCTTGATGGCGATTTCAATGCCCGGCAGAGGCATCCCGATCGTGCCCGAGAATTCTTTCGAATCGACCGGGTTGTTGGTGCCCATGGCGCAGGTCTCGCTCATGCCCCAGCCTTCGACCATCGGGCAGCCGGTGGTCTCCAGCCAGTGCTTGGCTGTGCCCGCTGAAGCCGCCATGCCTCCGGCCTGGGACGACACCAGCGACGAGAAATCGACCGTCTTGAATTGCGGATGCTGCAGCAGCGCGTTGAACAGGGTGTTCACGCCGGGCAGGAAATGAAACGGGCGCTTCTTCAGCGTTTCAATGAAACCGCCGAAATCGCGCGGATTCGGGATCAGTGTCATGTGTGAGCCCCAGCGGATGGTGAGCAGGCACAGGGCCAGCGCAAAAATGTGATACAGGGGCAGCGCGGCGATGCTGTTGCTCTGCTTGATATCGCCGATCTTTCCAAGGGCTGGCGTGAACCAGGCTTCGGCCTGCAGCACGGCAGCGACGATGTTGCGATGCGTGAGCACGGCGCCCTTGCTCAGGCCGGTGGTGCCGCCGGTGTACTGCAAGAAGGCGATCGAATCCGGAGACGCTGGTGCTGACTTGAAGCTCATCGCTCGGCCTTGCGCCAGCGCCTGTTTGAAAGATGTGACGGTGCGGCCTTGGGTCAGCGGAAGCTTGTACGCTGGCACCATCTTGGCCAGATGCCGCACGGCAAAGGTCAGCCACCGGCCGTACCAGAAACCGAGCAGGTCGCCCATCGAGGCGATCAGCACGTGCTTGACTGGCGTGTTGTCGATCACCTCGGCCAGCGTCCCGGCAAAATTCTCCAGCACCACAATGGCGCTGGCACCGGAATCCTTGAGCTGGTGTTCGAGCTCGCGCGCGGTGTAAAGCGGGTTGACGTTGACGCAGGTGTACCCGGCGCGCAGCACCGCGGCCATGGTGACCGGAAACTGCGGCACGTTGGGCAGCATGATGGCAATCCGCGCACCCGGTTCCAGGCCCAGGGCCTGCAGCCGCGCGCCCAAGGCGGCGGAAAGCTCGCCGAGCTGGCCGTAGCTCATCCAACGCTCCATGCAGACAGAAAACGGCTGTGCCGCGTTCTGCGCGAACGATTCTTCCAGCAACTGCGTCAGGGACTGGTATTGGTCGGGGTTGACGTCGTGCGCGACACCCTCGGGGTAATTCTTGAGCCAGACTTTTTCCATGATGATCTCCTGGGGCGCCATTTTCAGTCAGTGCTTCTCGCATCCCTACCGGGCAAGCCCCAATAGGCGCGTCATTTCCGTCTCGCAGGCGACAGTTTCAGCATCAAACAGCAGATCGAACAGGGTTGACTCGCGGCTCTGAACTGTGGCCAGAAACGAGCGCGCCCCGTCGCCCTTGCCACCCATCGCCGCGAAGGTGTCGAAACCTGATTCCAGAAACTGCTGCAAGGCGTTCATGCCGGCGGCCCGGGCCGGGGCGCGCATCATCCGCAGCATCATGCGCAGGCCGGGCTTGCGCGTGAGCCGGTCGAGTTCATGACCGATATGCAAAACGGTCTCGAGCTGCCGGTTGCGCTCGGCGCGGCGAGCCACGCAGCGCCAGGCCGTCAGGTAGCGCGCTACCTCGGCAAGCGCAGCATGCTCGGCCCAGCTCTGCGCCAGTGCCAGGTCCAGTTCTTCGCTCAGGCAATGCAACTGCGCCAGCGCCACGGCGGTTTGCACCACCGGTTGCGGAAAAAGACGCTCCAGCGCACCGGCAATGCGGGCAAACTGCGCATCGCGCTGCGAGTAGTCCTTCTCGCTATAGAGTTCATCGAGAAAAAACCGCGCCGCACCCCGGTACTGTGCCGACTCCAGCAAATCGGCGTAGCTGCCGGCAAAGCGCCTGGCCTGAAATCGTTTGACGGCGCCAAGCGCCTGCGCCAGAGCGGGCCGTGCGGCAGCGGTTTGCCGCATCCCGGCCACCTGGGTGACGGCGTCGCGAATGATGTCTGAAGCTTTCATGCAGGTGCACAGTCTAGCCTTCAAATACACTAGCCAACTCACCACTGACCCGATGCGCTTGCGATGAACCCTGATGCACAAAATCTCTGGCGCGCACCGCGCTGGGCGCTGGCAGTCCTGCTGGCGGTGCTGGGCATGCTCGGGCCGTTTTCGATTGACACCTACCTGCCGGC
>JAKANU010000348.1 GCA_021812315.1 Pseudomonadota bacterium | reverse complement strand
AATGCGGCGCATAGGTAAAGAAGTCCTGGTGCATATGCCGCGCGGTGACCAGATCGCCGCCGGTAATGGCCTTGATCTTGGCCTCGTTGAAGCGCCGCCCCTGCTCGGTTTCGGTCGCTGAGACGAAACGCGCACCGCGCAGACCTGCCAAATCGGTCGGATGCCGGTCTGAGCGCGTTTCCATGAACGTATCCATGGGCGCATTGGCAGAGTAGTCGCCCAGGATGGTGGCGATGACGTTGACAAAGACTGATTTGCCGTTGGCGCCGGTACCGTACAGAAAGAACAGCGCATGGCTGCTGATGTCGCCTGTCAGGCAGTAACCCACCATGCGTTGCAGATAGGCCATCAGTTCCGCATCCCCACCAGTCACGTCCTGCAGGAAGGCAAGCCAGTTCGGACAATCCCCATGCGGAACCGCCGTGCAGACCTTGGTCATGCGGTCCGATCGTTGATGGGCACGCTTTGCGCCCGTGTGCAGATCGATCACACCGCCCGGCGTGTTGAGCAGCCAGGGATCCGAGTCCCAATGCTCGACCAGCGATGCATGACGTGGGTCGCTGCGCGCAATGCGCTCAACGGCCGAGATCGTTGACGAACTCGCCAGGCGTGCTTTCAGCCGCGCAGAGTTCGCTTTGAATGAAGCGGCGCGACAAATTGTGCGGGCGAGGAAGTTCACATAGAGCGCCTTGTCCACGTTCCAGCGCACGCTGTTCCATACCAGCCATTTGCCCCAGGCAGCACAGTAAAGCCAGTCCACGCCATAGCGGCGAGTGAAGGCATTGGCAAGGCCGTCTTCTGTCGTGAAATCAACGCCATCAACAAGATCGGTGGGAGTTGAGTCTTCGACCTGACGGACTACCGGTAGGCGATCGGCGGCGCGAAGAAAACCTGTAACGTCAAATGCCTGGACTTCGGCGGCGTCATCCTTTATCGACAGCAGCGCATCGGCTGCGTCCCACCCTTCTGGCATGTCCGCCGGCGGATAGAGGATGGCGCAGGAGGTGGCGCCCGCGCCGAGAATCGCCTGCGAGGCCCGGTCCGCGTAGTCCCACCCTGCCTTGTCCCTGTCTGGCCAGATCAAAACATGCTTGTTTTCCAGCGGTGACCAGTCCGTTTTGTCGACGGGGGCGTTGGCACCATGCATGGCCGTGGTGGCGCACACGCCAATGTCAATCAGCGCCTGTGCACACTTCTCGCCTTCGACCAACACGATGTGGTCGACCTGAGTCATGCCCGGTTGGTTGTAGAGCGGCCGCGGATCGGGCGGGGCCATCCTGCGCCGTTTGGCATCCCAGGGACGGAACTCCTTGCGCTTGCCCGGTGGGTCATAGCGATACACGACTGCAATCAAACTGCCACTGGCATCCAGGTAATCCCACTTGGCGGTGGCTGGGCCGAGATCGTCAACTGGCGCCTCGCGCTTGGCTTTGTGCGCCGGAGTTGGCGTTGCTGTGCCAGTCAAGTCAGCTGCCTTGGTCAGCACCTGAGTGAAGTCGGTTTGAACGTTGATGCCGAAGTGGGCGCCAATCAAATCAAACGGATCGCCGCCGGAGCCGTTTTCTCGATCGGTCCAGAGTCCGGCCTTGTCACCGGTGAGCATGATCTCAAGACTGTCGCCCGGACTGCCAAGAATGTCCCCGATGTAGAACTTGCCTCGCCGGACCTTGCCAGCGGGAAACATCATGGTCAACACCGATTCAAGCTTGCTCAGCAAACTGGCGCGAATTTCGTCGCGACGAGAATCTGCGTTCGCTGAAGGCGCCGGCGTCACATCGTTAAAGTCCATCACGATCGAGCCCCTCCTGTTGCCGGGTCTCGGTCGTTGAGCCACCAGCCACCCGGCTACTGGCAGCCCAAGTGCTCAGCTCAGCCATGCGAAAGCGCACCAGGCCGCCCATCAGATAGTGCGGAATGCGGTACTTGGCACGCAGCTTCTGGTCGGCAAACCAGTACAGGGGAAGTCGCAGGCTGCAGGCGGCCTGTTTGGCGTCTACCATGGCCTGAGCCTCAAGGGGTGAATCTTCTTGACTGTTGTTCATGGATTTGTCCTCCAGCAACGATCTGCCCAAGCGCAGAACTTGCATTCGAAATGGGTGGAATCGGTAAACGAGCGCGGCAGTAGTTCACTAGCCTCCGTAGCGGTGATGACGCGCGCACCCCGGTCCGACATGCGCTGTGCCAATCCGGGATCGAACGGAATCAACTCGGCGTAGATCTCCATCGTGTCGGCATTCACTGCTGTGAACAGCGCCGGATGCTCGTGCAATTCGAGGTAGCTCTGGTACAGCGCGATCTGCGCGGCGTAGATTGGTTTGGAGACGGCAAGCTTGTGTTTCTCAACGTCCCGCCAGGACTTGGCACCCAGGCACTTGTTTTCCCAAAGGGCGGGGTAGGCAAAGCCATCGGGTCCAGCGATCAGCACGCCGTCGACATGACCGCGCAGACGGCCGCCTGCCACCGAGAAGCCGAACTGGTGACCGTTGGCATCCTCGGTTTTGAGAACAAAGCCTGCCATACGCAGCCAGCGGATCACCATCTCTTCGGTTCTGTGCCCGCGCTCAAAGATGCGCAACAGGCGCCCGGAGAAGCCCTTGCCGTGATCGACCGGTGCCTTGGCGTACTCGTATTGCAACTGACGCTCGCAAGCTGCACCCAGACGCGATGCACCCAGGTACTGCCGCTCCAGTGTTGCATCCCGTTCGGATTCAAGTGCCCTATCCATCAGTTCCTGCAGGCGCCCCGACAGACTCGCCGACGAGTTGAAATCGATCATGGGCTCTGCTCCCAGGGTTCATCACCCACCATGTCGGCAAACGGGTTCTCCAGCAGTGGCGGGATGGAGTCGCGATAGGGATCGTCGATCGGTGTCGAGTGCGGCATGCGCACAGCCGGGTACTTGCTGCGCTCATGTTGTGCGGCCATCTCAGCCACATAGCCCGTGACGATGGCGTCGATCACAGACAAGGCCTCAGCCTCCGAATAAGCCCCCAGGGGCTTGTCGAAACCGATGGCACTGGCCGCCGCGCCAAAGGGTTTGAGGCACATTCGCATCGAGGCTTGCTCCAAGGGCGTGACATCAACCATGGCCACCTCCGCTGGAATATCCTGGTCCAAGGCATGCGACCAATTGCCGTAGCATTTGTGAAACG
>JAKANU010000347.1 GCA_021812315.1 Pseudomonadota bacterium | reverse complement strand
CCAGTGGCTTGGATGCAATCTCGACAGCCTTGTCGATGATGACGCGCCAGGCATCGGCGGCTGAGCCCTTGGTCAGGTTGTGCAGTACGCCGGCGTCCAGTGCCATCAGTCGTCCTCCTTCTCAAGACTCAGCTCGAAAGTCATGCCGTCAGGCAGCTTCTTGAGCAGTTCCTTGAGTTGCGCTCCGGTGGCAGCGGACACCTTGATCGAAACTTCCGCGACCGGCGTTGCAGGGCCAATGCCCCAGCCTTCGAGCTTGCCGATGAGGTTCAAAGGCGAGGTCGGCGGGTTATTGAGCGCGATCCGGGGCTTGCCACCACCGGATGCGCCACCGCCGAAGATCCCACCACCGCCCGGAACAGGCGCGGGTTGCCCGCCTGCCGGGGGCTCGTTCACGCCCGGTGGCGTCGGCGTTGCTCCACCACCGAACAGACCGCCAGTGCCACCAGGGGGCGGCGGTACGGGAGGCGTGCTGCCTCCGGTGGTCGGCACAGCGGAGGGTTCCATCAGGAACACTTCGTCGAGCTGCCGACCGGTGTAGGAGAGCTTGGGACGCAAGCGCTTCCACGCTGTGTCCTCGTCTTCTCCCGGCTGGGCCTGCAGATACTCAAGGCCACGCAGGTTGATGGCGATCCTGCCCCGCGCGCAGAGCCGCAGGATGCGCTCCTTCATCGAGGTTTCGCCAAGCCAGGGGATGCAGTCCTGGCCCGCAGGGCGCGGCTCCTGCAGCTCGCGCAGCAGCTTGCCGACCGCTGAGTTGTCGGCCGCCGCTTCGAGCACGAGGTCTTCAAAGTCCTCGGGCACAAAGAGATCGTTGATCAGCGCTTCTTCGATGCCTTCGGGAATCTGGGCGCCTTGCTTCTTCAAACTCTCGACGCTGAACTTGCACTGGGCCGGATCGGCAAAGTTCCAGCGATGCAACACGGCGAAGCGGTCGAAGCGCTTCTTCAGGATGTCACGCAGTTCGCCCTGGTACTTAGTGTGGAGCTTCTTGTACTCGGGGCTCTGGCCGCTCCATTCCTGCGCCTTCATTTCGGCGCGGGCCAAAACCAGCAGGTCGCGGTCCTGGAAGGCATTGGACGAGCCGGAGCGCGGCAGCAGGAAACGGATCGTGTTGCGGCGTTTCTGCAGGTGATCCTTGATCCAACGGCCGAGGCGTTGATCGAGGTTGTCCGGTTCTTCCGGCAATACCAGGATCGGCAGGCGATCGTCCCAGCGCTCAGGCTGCTCGGATTCATCGAGCGCCGTCCACGGGTCCGTCAGCCAGGACTTCGGCAGCGCGATTACACGGAAGGTCTTCGCCACCTCTTCGGAACCACCGATGACGTAGCGGACCTCCTTAGCCAGTTGCGCCAGGTCGGAACCATCGGAGAAGAGCTTGTCGTTCCGCGCACAGGCCATCAGCTTGGCCTGCGGGTTCTCTTCCTCGCGGAAAACCAGACGCGGGCCATCCTGGTGGATGTTGAAGCTGTTCTCGACAATGGTCGCCAGCTCAACCTGGAAGGCGTTGTCATCGACGGCCTTGTCGCGCGTGATGTCGGCCTGCAGGGTGGCGGGCTCGGCGCCGGCAAGATTGCCGACCGCGATCGAGCGCAGCCACAACGCGCCCACAACCTCTTGCAGGTGCGGTGACAGACTGGCGTGATTGGGTACGGCTTCGGTGACCGAGATGATGTTCTGCTGGGCCTTGGCCCGCAGCGAGCGGTGATGCTCGTTCGACACGGAGTCGAGTAGCGCACCGATGCCTGAGGTGTCATCGTCCAGGCGGAAGTCCGCCGCCGTGAGTACCGGGGCTGACTCGCCGCGACTCTTGTATAGATTGGCCAGGATGCGAATCATGTCGCGCGTTTCCTGCGCGTCGGTGGCGATCAGCACCTGTTCTTCGAGCAACCGCAGCAAGTGCGGTGCGTAGGGCCATGACTCGACAAACTCCTTGCGCTTGCGCTCCTGCTCGGACGACGGGAGGTCCAGCAGACGGAAATACTCGGAGACGTGCTTGGCGACCAGCGTCTCGATGCTGGCCGGCGCGATCTGAAGCCGGTTGTCGAACAAACGGTGCAACAGCATGCGTCGGCGATCCTGCTGGATGCGCTCGGCGTTGCCGCCAGCCTTGAAGTCGATGGCGACCGGATTGACACGATGCACCTGCTGGTAGGCATCGCTGCCACCGTTGCGCACCGAAATCACCAGCACCAGCAAGTCCGGACGCTCCTTGGCGATCTCGGACAGGATCTGGATGAAGTTGAACGCCCAGTTCTTCCAGGGGTACTGCTTGGTGTTGGTCAGTCCGTCGTACCAGGTCTGGAATTCGTCGAGCAGCAACATGGTCGGCGTGTGCTGCAACAGCTCGAGGATCAGCTTGTCGGATGGGATGTCGGTCTTGGCCGCCCCCATGCCTTCCCACTTGCCCTTGATGTAATCGCCGTGCGGATGCCTTTCGAACAGCAGATCCCACAGGAACTTGTAGCGCTGGCGGTGCAGGCTCTCGCCGATCACCAGCATCCCGCTGCGCAGTGCAATCTTGCCAATCTGCGGATCACCCAGCGTCGTGGCCCAGGAATTCAGCCAAGCGCCCGTGGAGGTGGCGTCGTTCACTGCGTGGTACAGCGCGGCCATCAGGTGCGACTTACCGAGGCCACGCTCACCGATTACCACCACCGGACGTCCCTGGTTCGGGCCAACGGCCTCGATCCCTTTCAGCAGGTCGTGGGTGGGGTACGTGATCTCCAGGAACTCCTTGGCGGCGATCTGGGTCGCGCCGGTGTTCGTGTCGTTGGAGAGCTCAATGGCTGTCCCTTTGAGGCGTTTGCCCCGAAATTCTTCTCGTAGAGTCAGTCCAAGCATTACTTTCGCCCCCCATCGTTCGATTGGCCCTTGGCCGCATCATCCTCGTCGCGCCCGGCGTCGAGTCCCTCCGACTGCTGCTTGATCCAGCTGTCGATGTCCGCACGCGAGAACCGCCACGTCCCGCCGACCTTGAAGGCCGGAATCTTCTTGGCTGCCGCCAGCCTGTAGATCGTCCGCTCCGTGACCTTCAGGTAGTCGGCGACCTGCTTGATGGTGAGGATCTCGCTTTCGCTGGTACTTGTAGACATGGTGATGGCCAGTTTAGGTCAAACCACGACAGGATAGTTTGACATCCTCCCCCAGCTAAAGC
>JAKANU010000346.1 GCA_021812315.1 Pseudomonadota bacterium | reverse complement strand
CCGGACCAGGAACGGCGGCGATGCCGGCGCGCAGCACGCGATGCATGATTTCCGAAAACAGGTGCTCTTCGAAAATTTCCAGGTCGCCGCGCATCCAGGCCTCGCCAACCTCCGTGATGAGCGGGGCGACGATCTCGGTCACGAAGCGGCCCAGGCCCAGGCGCATCTGGGTCTGCACCAGTTCACGCCGCAGCTTCTCGGCGTCGTGTTGCTTGATCAGCTGCAGGTAATGCACGCTCTGGGCCCGAGCCTGGACCTGCATGCGGGCGAGTGGCGCCCGCACGGAGCCGTCCTGCGCCCGTGCCAGGGCATCGAGGTGCTCGGTTGACAGGCCGACGATGCGCCCGGGCCGGTGCCCGGCACCCATGAGGCGCTTGATCAGCCGCAGCTTCTCCACCTGATCGAGCGGGTATTGGCGCTCGTCCATGGCGTCGCGCAGCGGTTGGGGAAAGCCGTAGCGCCGTTCCCAGACTCGCAGAGTGTCCTTGGGGATTCCGGTATCGCGTTCGACGGCGGCAATGTTCATGCGCAGGGCGGATAAGGCGGTGCGGTCATTCATGGGCGCGAGTTTCGCGGTCGGGTTGAATCCGTATCGACATGACAGGCGTTGTCAAACATGGGTGTCCAGCGCCGATTGCTGAAGGAAGTGGACGACCGTCCATCCGGCCATTGACGTTGAGGGGCATCTTTGTCGTGCTGCCACTGTACGTGTCGGCATCTTAGGCGGCCTTGACTCGTCCTGGACAAAACCCCACAGTTGTCCTGGACAAAACCGGTTCTGATTGTATTTTGTCCAGGACATCCTGCATCATCCGATCTACGCTCATGCCTGCCATCCCAACGGAGTTACCCATGCGCTTCTTTCCCATCGTGGTTGCCATTGCCTGCTTCGGCGGCCTGGCCCTGAATGCCCAAGCCGCCAACACCCAAGCGCCCGCCGCGGCCACTCCCCAGGCGGCCTCGGGCACCTGCCCGACCCTGCTCAACCAGACAGTGCCGCGCTTGCAGGACGACAAAGCCATCGACCTTTGTCAATACGCCGGCAAGGTCGTGCTGGTGGTGAACACCGCCAGCTACTGCGGCTTCACCCCGCAATACAAGGGGCTGGAGGCGATGTACAAGAAATACGGGCCGGAAGGCTTGGTGGTGCTCGGGTTCCCATCCAACGACTTCAACCAGGAAATGAAGGATCCGAGCAAGATCGCCGCGTTCTGCAAGGACACTTACAACGTGAATTTCCCGATGTTCGCGCCTTCGCACGTCACCGAGCCCCAACCCAACAGCTTCTACAAGAAGCTCATCCTGGCCACGGGCGATCAACCCAAGTGGAACTTCTACAAATACCTCATCGATCGCCAAGGCAAGGTGGTCAACGTGTATTCCAGCCTGACAACCCCCGAGAACACGGAGTTCGTCGACAAGGTCCAGGCGCTGCTGAAGCAAAAGAGCTGAAGTCGGCGTGCCGGCCGCGGCCGCAAGGGTCGGTCGGCGCCCATGCCGACAGCCGCTGGCTGGCCTTGCGCGAGTGTGTGCGGCAGGCCCCTACACACTCGAAATCACCACGCACCCCCAGGCGCTTCGCGCCGCAAGTCGAAAGGACCGCAGATGAATGCCCCGGAAAAGTTGTTCAGCAAAGCCGCCCCCCTGCCTGACATTCAGGCCACCCCGGACCGCCGCAATCTGCCCATCCAGCATGTGGGCGTCAAGGGTGTGCGCCATCCGGTGCTCATCCGCACCGCGGACGGCGCGACCCAACCCAGCGTGGCCACGTTCGATCTCCACGTTGCGCTGCCGCCGGAGGTGAAAGGCACGCACATGTCGCGCTTCGTCGAACTGCTGGAGGCCCACGCCGGCGAAGCGCTCGAACCGGCCAGCCTGCGCGCCCTGCTGGCCGACATGCTCGCCCGCCTCGGAGCCGAAGCCGGTGACATCACGCTGAGCTTCACCTATTTCATGCGCAAGACCGCGCCGGTCTCGGGCGTGAGCAGCCTGATGGACTACGCGGTCACCCTGCATGCGGCGGGTCGTGCCGGCGAACCGGCGCTGCTGCGCCAGACCGTGCAGGTGCCGGTCACCAGCCTGTGCCCCTGTTCCCGTGAAATTTCCAACTACGGAGCCCACAACCAGCGCTCCCATCTCACGCTCGCGGTCGAACTGAACGCCGACATGCATCTGGAGGAGCTGATCCGCGTGGCCGAATCCGCGGCTTCGTGCGAGCTCTGGGGCCTGCTCAAGCGGCCCGACGAGAAATACGTCACCGAGCGCGCCTACGACAACCCCAAGTTCGTCGAAGACCTGGTGCGCGACGTCGCCCTGGCCCTGCGGGAGGATGCCCGCGTCGACGCCTTCACGGTGGAATCGGAGAACTTCGAGTCCATTCACAACCACTCGGCCTATGCGCGCCTCGTCTTCTCACGGGCCACGGTCGATGCCGGCTGAATCCAGTTTCAAGAGGGCGTCGTATGCGTAGACAAGGAGCTCGCGCAACGACGCCCGTCAGGGCATGGACGGCTCCCATCCCATGCCGAGGACTGTGACATGACCGCCCGCCCGACGACTTCGCCCTCTGACGCCCCACCCGGCAGACATCGCACGGCTTCGCCCGCGAGGAGCGGGTGATGCGCGTCGCCATCGTCGGTTCCGGCATCGCCGGTCTCGCTGCCGCCTGGCGACTCAAGGACCAGGCGCAGATCACCGTGTACGAAGCCGGCGGGTATTTCGGCGGCCACACGCACACGGTGGACGCCACGGTCGGCGGCATCCACCATCCGGTCGACACCGGCTTCCTGGTGCTCAACCGCCGCACCTACCCCGGTTTGCTCGGCTTGTTCGCCGAACTGAATATTCCGCTCGCCGAGTCCGACATGTCGTTCTCGGTGCAGCAGCCCTTGGCTGGCGGGCGGCTGGAGTGGAGCGGCGCCAATCTCGACTCGGTCTTCGCCCAGCGCTCCAACCTGCTGCGTCCGCGCTTCTGGTTCATGTTGCGCGACATCCTGCGCTTCAACCGCGAAGCCACGGCCCTGGCCGAGGCCGGCTGCGACCCGGGCCGGGACGCACGCAGCGTCGGCGACTTTCTGCGCCAGGGCGGCTACGGCGAGGCCTTCACCCAGTGGTATTTCCTGCCCATGGCCGCCTGCATCTGGTCTTGCCCCACCGAGCAGATGCTGGCCTTCCCGC